>JAFSDF010000116.1 GCA_017436375.1 Clostridia bacterium
GGAACACCCTTACCTGCCTGATATTCGCTTCTTACTGTATGGCCGGGACCCTTGGGAGCGATCATAACTACATTGACATCCTTAGGAGGCTTGATGCAGCCGAAGTGAATGTTGAAGCCGTGTGCAAATGCGAGGGTTTTACCTTCTGTAAGATAAGGCTCGATGCTTTCCTTGTAAAGCTTAGCCTGCTTTTCGTCGTTGATGAGAATCATAATCATATCTGCATTCTTTGCAGCCTCGGCAGAGGTCATAACCTTAAGTCCCTGCTTTTCAGCCTTAGCCCAGCTCTTGCTGCCTTCGTAAAGACCTACGATAACATCCACACCGCTTTCTTTGAGGTTGAGAGCGTGTGCGTGTCCCTGTGAGCCGTAGCCGATGATAGCGACGGTTTTACCGCTGAGCTTTGCAAGATTACAGTCCTGCTGATAGTAAATATTCTGCATAATTAAAAACTCCTTTGTTTTGCTTTTGTATTTATTTGAATTAAAATTTATTCCACTGTGAGAAGAGTACCCTTGCCTCTTTCGATGGCAACTATACCTGTACGGCACATTTCGAGGATACCCATAGGCTTCATAAGCTCGATGAATGAGTCGATTTTCACAGGCTCGCCCGTTATCTCCACGCTCATAACATCAGCCGCATAGTCGATGATTTTTCCGCGGTAAACCTCTGCCGCCGCCATAATCTCAGGCCTGATTTCAGGTGAATTCCTGACCTTGATTAAAAGGAGCTCACGGCTTATGGTGCTTCCCGCCTCAAGGACCTGAACCTTTTTGACATTAAAAAGCTTGCGTAGCTGACTTACAAACTGATCGCGGGTATTTTCATCTCCGGTTATTGTAATGGTAATTCGTGAGTAATTGCTGTCCTCGATTTCGCCTACGGTCAGAGCGTCGATATTGAAGCCTCTGCGGGTGAACATCGAGGAAACCCGTGTAAGAACACCGGGCTTATTCTCTACGAGAGCCGCAATAACATATTTGTTCGTCATAATTATTCCTCCTTACTTACGATAATGTCATCTATTGAGCCTCCGGGAGGAAGCATAGGAAGAACAAATTCATCCATATTGATTTTAGTGTCGATAACCGTTACTCCGCCCTTTTTCATAGCCTCGGAAAAATAAGCTTCAAATTCTTCCTTGGTTTCAGCTCTTCTTCCCTCGGCACCGAAGGCCTCAGCAAGCTTAACGAAGTCCGTCTTTCTGCCAAGTAATGTATGGGAATATCTTTTACCGAAAAAGAGTGTCTGCCACTGTCTTACCATACCTAAAACACCGTTATTCATAAGAACGACAACAATAGGAAGGTCATAGGTGACTGCCGTAGCCAGCTCATTGAGATTCATACCGAAGGAGCCGTCACCTGTCACCAGAACGGTGGCTTCCTTTTTAGCCACAGCTGCACCGATGGCGGCGCCGAGGCCGTAGCCCATAGTACCCAGACCTCCGCTGGAAACGAAGGTGCGGTTACTGGTAAAGTCCGCATACTGTGCTGCCCACATCTGATGCTGTCCCACATCCGTGGCAATAACAGTAGTCTTTTTCTTATGCTTATTTATAACATCAAAAAGCATCTTCGGAGTGAGTGGCACTGTCGAGCTTTCCTCGATTTTTCTGTCATTCTCTTTTTCCTCTGCTTTAAGTGCATCTGTTTTTTCCTTCCATAAGGGAAGGCTTTTCTTTTCACAGAGCTCTGTAAGCCTTATAACGCTTTCCTTTATGTCACCGTGTACTCCCACATCAGCAGGAACATTTTTATTGATTTCCGATCTGTCGGCTTCGATGTGGATAATATTAGTATTCTTTGCAAATTTCTGCACATTACCCGTAGCTCTGTCACTGAAGCGTACACCGATACCGATAATCAGATCAGCCTCCTTCTGAGCCATAGAGGATGCGTAATGACCGTGCATACCCTGCATACCTAAAAACCTTTCGTGAGAGGAGGGTATGAGGGAAAGTCCCATAAAGGTAGAGCCGATATAGCCGTCAATTTTGTCGGCGAAGGCTAAAATTTCTTCGCCCATATTCTGCCCCATAGCTCCGCCGCCGATATATATGTAAGGTCTCTCACTTTCAGCGATAAGCTCTGCCGCTCTCTGAAGATATTTATCCTTAGGCTGTCTGGTTTCAAAAGGAGAAACGACCTCTGCCCTTTCATAGTCGGCAACAGCTAACTGTATATCCTTCGGAATATCCACTAAAACAGGGCCGGGTCTGCCGGATTTGGCGATCTTAAAGGCCTCACGGACAGTATCTGCCAGCTCGTTTACATCGCTTACGAAATAGTTATGCTTAGTTATGGGAAGAGTTACACCTGTAATGTCAATCTCCTGAAAGCTGTCTCTGCCGATAAGTGAGGTGGGAACATTGCCGGTAATGGCCACCATAGGCACAGAGTCGAGCATAGCAGTGGCGATGCCCGTGACGAGATTAGTTGCACCGGGACCGGAGGTAGCTATAACCACACCCACCTTACCCGTGGCTCTGGAATATCCGTCTGCTGCGTGTGCCGCACCCTGCTCAATAAGGGTCTCTATTACAATTTGTGAGCCTGTCAGTTTCATTTTTTTACTCCCTGTGTTTTAAATAAAATGATTTTGTTATTATATCACAGAAAAAACACCATTGTCAACAAATTTGACCTCTTATGTCATTTTTTCCTGCTTAACCTTATGGTCGATAATATGACGGGATGCCAGCTCTCTGTGTACATCCTCCACGGTAATACCCATCTCATTCATAAGCACCATAATATGATAGGCAAGGTCCGCAATCTCATATACTGTTTCAGCCTTGTCGTCAGCCTTAGCGGCGATAATAACCTCGGTACACTCCTCGCCAACCTTTTTGAGGATTTTATCGATACCCTTCTGAAAAAGATAGGTGGTATAGGAGCCCTCAGGTAAGGTTTTCTTTCTGTCCTTAAGAAGGTCATAAAGTCCCTGAAGTGAAAACTCCTTGAGTGTTTCGCTCTGATAAACCTCATTGGTAAAACAGGAGTCGGTGCCCTTATGGCAGGCAGGGCCGTCCTTTTCTACCGCCACTGTCAGAGCATCATAATCACAGTCGGCTGTGATTGAAACGATATGCTGATAGTTTCCGCTTGTCTCTCCCTTGAGCCACAGCTCCTGCCGTGAGCGGGAGAAAAAGCAGGTGAGCCCCTTTTCCATGGATATTTCAAGGCTTTCCCTGTTCATATAAGCCACAGTGAGAACATTTTTTGTGATGCTGTCCACCACCACGACAGGGATAAGTCCCTTTTCGTCGAATTTAAGCTTGTTTATATCAAAGTCAATCATAGTTTACCTCACATTAATGTCATTTTCTTTCATCAGCCTTTTAAGATCAGGAATAAGCACCTCTGAGAAATGGAAAATCGATGCGGCTAAGCCTGCATCCATATCGGGGATTTCCTTAAAAAGTGTTACGAAATCCTCTGCCGAGCCTGCACCGCCCGAAGCGATCACAGGAACATTGACAGCAGCCCTTACAGCTTTGAGCATTTCGATGTCAAAGCCCTTTTTCACGCCGTCGGTGTCGATGGAATTAACTACCACCTCACCTGCACCCATTTCCACGCACTTTTTAATCCAGCCGATGGCCTCAATCCCCGTATCCTCTCTGCCGCCCTTGGCGAAAATACGGAACTGCCCGTCAACTCTCTTTATGTCAGCGGAAAGCACTACGCACTGATTGCCGTAAAGACGCGCCGCCTGTGAGATGAGGTCGGGATTTTTTATTGCACCTGAATTTACGCTGACCTTGTCCGCGCCGCACTTAAGCACACGGTCAAAGTCCTCTACCGTATTGATACCTCCGCCTACTGTAAGGGGAATAAATATCTGCGAGGCTACCTCCTTAAGAATGTCGGTGAAAAGCTGTCTGCCCTCATAGGAGGCAGTAATGTCGTAAAAAACGAGCTCATCTGCACCGCATTCACTGTAGTACCTTGCCAGCTCTACGGGAGAGGAAACATCATTAAGATTTTTGAAATTAGTACCCTTTACCACTCTGCCGTTTTTAACATCGAGACAGGGTATGATTCTTTTGGTTATCATTTTGCCACCTCGATTGCTTTCTGAAGGTCAACGGCGCCTATGTAATAAGCCTTGCCTAAAATGGCTCCGTAGAGCTTCATTTCTCTGAGCGCCTCTATATCCTCGAGGGAGGAAACACCGCCCGAAGCCACTATATCCATACTGTATTTTTCCGAAAGCTCTTTATAAAGAGAACGGTTTGTCCCTTCCATAGCACCGTCTTTGGAAATGTCGGTGCAGATGACTGTCTTTACACCTATGGAGGCAAGATAAGAGAAAAACTCGTCGGCTGTCTTCTGTGATTTTTCTGTCCAGCCCTTGATAGCCACATAGCCGTCCTTCAGGTCTACGCCTACGGCTATGGCACTTTTGTATTTGGCAGTAACTCTCTCCAAAAACTCGCTGTCCGTTACTGCTGCAGTGCCTAAAATAACTCTCGTTACACCTAAGTCGAGATATTTCTTTATCGTTTCCTCATCTCTTATACCCCCACCTATTTCGATGTCAAGAGAGGTATAATCGGCGATTTTTCTTACTATGTCAATATTTGGGGTAGTGCCGTTTTTAGCACCCTCAAGGTCAACTAAATGAACGAAGGTGGCACCTTTTTTTTCAAAATCCCTCGCTATTTCGAGAGGATTATTACTGTAAACAGTCATCTGTTCATAGTCGCCCTTATAAAGCCTTACAGCCTTTTTATCATAAAGGTCAATAGCAGGTAAAATAAGCATTTCTCAGCCTCCGAGTTCGCAGAATCCTTTAAGTATACCCAGTCCCACCTGTCCGCTTTTTTCGGGATGGAACTGACAGCCGTAAATATTATCCTTACCTACGGCGGCGGTGAAAACTGTTCCGTATTCGCATTTTGCTATGGTTTCTTCCGTCACCTGAGCAAAATAGGAATGAACAAAATAAACATGATCACCGTTTTTTATGTGTCTGAATATTGGTAAATCCTCTTTGATTTCCAGTGCATTCCAGCCTATATGAGGGATTTTCAGAGAAGAAGCTATCTCACCCTCAAAGGGTATAATGTCACCCTTGATAAGACCTAAGCCCTCATGGCATCCGTATTCGAAGCTTCGTTCGAAAAGCATCTGCATACCCAGACATATACCCATAACGGGCTTACCCTTTGCCGCCTCTTCCTTAAGCACAAGATCAAGCCCTGTATTTTTAAGCTTTTTAACCGCATCCTCAAAGGCGCCTACACCCGGGAGAATGATTTTGTCGGCTTTTCTTATTTCGTCAGTGTTATCGGTAACCCTTACCTCCTGCCCGATGGCACGGAAGGAGGACTCAAGCGAAAAAAGGTTACCCACACCGTAGTCAATTATCGCTATCATTAAAGCACACCCTTTGTGGAAGGAATTTTATCCTTATTATTCTCATCGATTTTCACTGCCTGCTTCATCGTGCGGGCAAATGCCTTGAAGGCACCCTCGATGATGTGGTGAGAGTTTTCACCGTCGAGCTTTTTAATGTGGAGAGTGATGTCCGCATTTCTTACGAAGGCGAGGAAAAACTCCTTCACCAGCTCTGTATCAAAGTCGCCCACCTTTTCCGTAGTAATGTCAAGAGAATAGGAAAGGTGACCTCTGCCCGAAATATCGGCGGCAACTAATATAAGACTTTCGTCCATAGGCAGTATCATACTGCCGTAGCGGGTGATACCCTTCATATCGCCGAGAGCCTCTTTGAATGCCTTGCCTAAAACGATGCCGATATCCTCGGCTGTGTGGTGATAGTCAACCTCTGTGTCGCCCTTGCAGTTGACTTTAAGATCAAAAGCACCGTGTCTGGCGAAAAGGGTAAGCATATGGTCTAAAAAGCCGCAGCCTGTCTTTATTTCACCTTCACCCTTGCCGTCGAGGCAAAGGGAAAGGCTTATATCTGTTTCAGCAGTTTTTCTGTTTAATGCAGTCTGTCTCATTTTCCTTCTCCTTTCAGTATCTCTGTGACACATTCAATAAACTGTTTCATCTGCTCCTCTGAGCCTACGGTCACACGGTTATAATCCTTTATTCTTTCCTTAGTGAAATGACGGACGAGAACACCTCTGTCCTTCAGAGCCGTGTAAAGGTCTCCGCCGCCGATTTTATCACTTTTCACAAAGATGAAATTAGCCTTCGAGTCGAGTACGGTAAAGCCCAGCTTTTCCAGCTCTCTCTGCGTGTACTCTCTGTTTTCGATTATCCTTTTACAGTTATTTACATAATACTCATTTTCCTCTACGGCATACTCACCTGCCTTCTGGGTAAGGCGGTTTACATTGTAGGGATTGGTCGAGTATTTGATGAGGTCCAGATCTTCTATCAGTGCCTTACTGCCTATGGCGAAGCCGAGTCTCGCACCCGCAAGCGAGCGTGATTTTGAAAAGGTCTGACATACGAGAACATTGTCGTATTTTTTCGTCAGAGGCAGAGCACTTTCACCGCCGAAATCCACATAGGCTTCATCGATAAGCACCACTCTGTCGGGATTTGATGCGACAATTTTTTCTATGTCGCTCATTTTCATTGTCATTCCCGTGGGAGCATTAGGGTTAGCAATTACTGCGAACTCCTTTTTGCCGATATAGTCCTCGGCATCTATGGAAAAGTCTTCCCTCAGGGGATACTGCGTATATTTCACTCCGTGCAGATCGCAGAAAACCGTGTAAAAGCCGTAGGTTATATCGGGAAAAATTGCACCGTCCTTGCCCCATACCATAAAGGCAAAGTTAAGTATATCGTCTGAGCCGTTTGAAAGGAAAACATTTTCACTCCTTACTCCGTAAAGGTCGGCCAGAGCCTTTTTGAGAGCCTTACATTCGGGATCACAGTAAAGGCAAAGCTTTTCTTTTTCTTCCTTATTCAGTCCCTCTATTACCTTAGGCGAAGGCGGAAAGGGTGACTCGTTTGTATTCAGCTTTATGTATTTTTTGTCCTGGGGCTGTTCACCGGGAACATACCTTTCCAGAGACGAATATTTATCATTTAAAAATTTACTCATTTATTTTCATCCAATCTGATAACTGCACTTTTTGCGTGGGCGGTAAGTCCCTCTTTTTCTGCAAAGAAGCCTACATCCTCTGCCACGGCAAAGAGTGCCTCCTTGGTATAATAGGTAAACTGTGATTTTTTCACGAAATCGTCCACGGAAAGAGGACTGGAAAACCTCGCTGTACCGCCTGTGGGTAAAGTGTGGTTCGGGCCTGCATAGTAGTCGCCGAGAGCCTCGGGACAGTATCTGCCCATAAAGATGCTTCCTGCATTTTTCACACTGTCGAGATAGTCAAAGGGGTTATCCACGCAGAGCTCCAGATGCTCGGGTGCCAGCTCATTTGCTATGTCTATGCCCTGTGTAAGGGTTTCTGCTACGATGATTTTACCGTTATTGTCGATGGATGCTCTGGCGATTTCCTGTCTTTCGAGCATAGGTATCTGTTTTTCAAGCTCGGCACTTACCTTTTCGGCAAGGTCAAGTGACTCCGTTACAAGCACGGCACTTGCATTTTTATCGTGCTCAGCCTGTGAAAGAAGGTCAGCGGCCACATAGGCGGGATTGCTCTTTCCGTCAGCCACCACCAGTATTTCACTGGGTCCCGCTATCATATCAATAGAAACGAGACCGTAAACCTGCTTTTTGGCTTCGGCAACAAAGGCGTTACCGGGGCCTACTATCTTGTCCACCTTAGGAATGCTTTCAGTACCGTAGGCCAGTGCGGCAATAGCCTGTGCACCACCCACCTTAAAAATTCTGTCCACACCTGCTATTGAGGCAGCGGCGAGAATGACGGGATTGATTTTACCTTTACTATTCGGAGGGGTGACAATGCACATTTCCTTTACTCCTGCGATTTTGGCAGGAATAGAGTCCATAAGCACCGTCGAAGGGTAAGCGGCAGTGCCGCCGGGTACATAGAGCCCTGCTCTTTCTACGGGAGTGATCTTCTGTCCTGTGACAATACCGTTATCCTCACTGATGATGAATGAATTTCTCACCTGCTTGGAGTGGAATTTTCTTATATTTGCGGCGGCAGTCTCGAGTATTTTCAGAAACCTCGGCTCAACGAGCGTAAGGGCTTCCTCTATTTCTTCCCTTGTAACCTCGAGGGAGGACAGCTCGGCCCTGTCGAATTTCGCCGTATATTCAAATACTGCCTTATCACCGTTGGCTTTTACATTTTCGATAATTCCCGAAACTATATCCGAAACATCGGGCGTTTCTGCCATACGGGAAAAAATCTCATCCTTATTTATGTTTTTATATTCTAAAATCTTAATCATCTGAATTCCTCACAATTTCCGCAAGAGAGGCACGAAGCTTTTCTATTTCCTCCTGCTTGAATTTGTATGATGCCTTATTTGAAATAAGTCTTGCACTGATGGGTACGATGGTTTCGAAGGGGGCAAGATTATTTTCGTAAAGAGTTTTGCCCGTTTCCACTATATCCACTATAACATCGGAAAGTCCCAGAATAGGTGCTATTTCGATGGAGCCGTTAAGATGGATAATGTCAATGTCACGACACTTTTCACTGTAATACTTACGGGCGATGTTAGAAAATTTGGTAGCGACCTTCAGTGTCTGCTCCGTATCGTCACGGAAATCCTTTTTCGCCGCCACAGCCATAACACATTTTCCTAAGTTCAGATCCAAAAGCTCATAAACATCGGGCTCATATTCCAAAAGAATATCCTTGCCCGCCACACCGATGTCAGCCGCGCCTCTTTCTACATAAATAGCCACATCCGAGGGCTTTACCCAGAAATAACGCACACCCTTTTCCTCGTTTTCGAATATAAGCTTTCTGCCTTTTTCTTTAATGGAAGGACATTCATAGCCCGACTGCTCAAACATGGCATAGACCTTTTCACCGAGTCTGCCTTTGGGAAGAGCCACATTAATCATTATTCTCACCCTCCCCTATTTTTACCAGATTTTTATATCTTACCGTGTCGGAAACGCTCTTAAGAGCGATAACTCTTTCACCCTTGGCGGAAAGGTCACTGACGGCTTTTATGACCTTTTCCGGAGCTGCTTGATCTGACACCAGAACTACCGTGTCGTAGTCATATTCCTTTTCTTCCTTGCCGAAGCGCTCGAGCATATCCAGATACACCGCAAAGCCTACAGCACCAGAGCTTTTTCCCATTTTTTTCATCAGTCCGTCATACTGACCGCCCGAAAGGACACTGGAGGGAATACCCTCCACATAGCCCTTGAAAAGAGTTCCGCTGTAGTAGCTGATATCGCTCACTATGGAAAAGTCGATATTGATTTTATCCTTCATACCGAGGGAGCAAAGACAGCTGTAAATCTCCTCAAGCTCGTCAAAATTCTTTTTTACCTCTGCATCAGCGAAGTATGGCTCTGCCGCTCTTTTAATAATATCAATATCTCTGTGTGAGGTCATAAGTGCCTCAGAGAGTGCGGCAGCCTCCTCACCGAAGGCCTTGACTCCGTCGTAGTTTTTTTCGTTAATAAGGGATATAACCTTGCTTCTGTCTTCTTTTTTAAGACCGATGCAGTCAAAAAGAGCCGTCATAAGTCCTGCGTGGGAAAGGTCGAGAATATAGCTTTCGCTGATGCTTCCGAGGCTCATAAGAGAAAGATAAACAACCTCACATATATCCGTAAGACCGATGTCACCGATGCACTCGAGACCTGTCTGTGCGATTTCTCTGAAGGAGTGAGAGTCCTTGGAAATACGGTACACGTGCTCATCGTAATATAGCTTCTGCACGAAGCCCTTTATGTCCTTCATATTCTTTATAATGGAAAGTGTAACGTCAGGCTTGAGAGCCAGAAGCTTGCCGTTGGTATCCGTAAAGGTGATTACACCGTCGGAAATGAGGAAGTCCTTATTGCGGACATAAAGGTCATATTCCTCGAATTTATTCATTTTGTATCTTCCGTAGCCGAAACGGCTGTAAAGAGAACGAAGGGCGAAGGAAACCTTCTCCTCGCTTTTAAGAATGGAACTGTTAATCATTATTCAACCTCGCTGAGTCTGTCTATTACCATTTTATATCCGCCTGCACCGTAATTTATGCATTTGCCCACACGGCTGATGGTGGCTGTGGAGGCACCTGTGATTTTATTTACCTCCTGGTAGCTTTTTCCCTTGGCAAGATTTTCTGCCACCTCTAATCTCTGTGCGAAGGTTTCAAGCTCCTGTATGGTGCATATATCCTCGAAAAAAAGAGCACACTCCTCATTATTTTTCAGAGTAAGCATAGCTTTATAAAGCCTTTCCACGGCTTCCGTATTTCTTTTATACATAGTATTTTACACCTCTTCATTTTAGCGTGTTAGCATTTTACCACAATGAAGTGATAAAGTCAAGCATAATAACCTACTTTTTTCATAATAATTATGTATATTATAAGTATATCAGATTGATTGTCCTGCCTGTGCCGTAATTATCATATTGACTGCAAAAAGTTTGGTGAGATGACGAAGCCCTCTACGAAATATTGCTGTGAGTTGAGATATTTTTAGCGGACGACCAATGGTCACCCCTACGGACCTCTCCGACGGCTTTCGCCGCCACATCTTCTTTCAGGCAATGTCATTAACTTAGGGTTTATTCTGTCATCTTGAGCGTAGCGAAAGATCTTAAAACCTATTTTACGCAAAGATCTTTCACATTCGTTCAAGATGACACTTCCAAGGAAGTGTCTTAAGCTAATGACATTACCTTTCAGGCGAGGCAAAATCAGGCTCTCCTGAAATGTACTTTCCTCTGTTAGAGGAAGTGTGATGTAGTGGTTTCCTTGCGGACACAATGCATTGTGTCCCTACGGTGTATAATCATCCGTTTCGCATATTCTGACGGGACATCGAGGCACCGTCCCCTACGGGTACACCTTTATTCAGCGGTGTATCACTTTCGTTTTTCCGAAGTCTTTCCCGTCCGTTTAGCGTTACAATAGCACCATAGGTGCCACATCGCAGAGCCTCACCCTGAAAGGTAATTCCCTCTGTTAGAGGGAGTGTCACGAAGTGACGAAGGAGTGTCCGTTCCCGGAGGGAAAGGTGGCACGGCTATGCCGTGACGGAGGGGTTCCTCAGTTTCAAATCACATTCAGTGACTTTTGCTTCGCA
>JAFSDF010000117.1 GCA_017436375.1 Clostridia bacterium
TGAAGCGGCCGAGAATGGGATTGAACATATCGTGAATGATACCCAGACAGCAGTAGCATTCATAGACGGAATCCACGATAAGCCTTACGGCATAAATGTCATATATTTCATCAATGGTTCTGTTCTGCATATAAGTTTTACGGTAGATACCGTGAACACTTTTTATTCTGCCCTCAATATGGACATTGGGTACATCCTTACGGACTCTTTCAAGAATTTCGTCCTTTATGTTATCGAGAAAGCTTTGGCGGGATTCTACCTGCTTCTCTAAAGTTTTTGCTATTTCACCGTAGGCCACGGGATCGAGAAAGCTGATGGCAAGGTCCTCCAGCTCCTCCTTAAAAGCACGGATACCGAGACGGTGAGCTATAGGAGCATAAATCTCCAGAGTTTCTCTCGCCTTATATCTCTGCTTTTCCTCGGGCATAAACTTAAGTGTGCGCATATTATGCACGCGGTCAGCCAGCTTAATGATAACCACACGGATGTCACGGGACATAGCCAGAAACATCTTTCTGATATTTTCGCTCTGCTGCTCCTCCTTACTGGCAGAAAGAGGGATCTGACCGAGCTTGGTAACGCCGTCAACGAGATGCTCCACATCTGCGCCGAACATTTCTCTGATTTCTTCAGATGTAGTAGGCGTATCCTCTACCACATCGTGTAAAAGAGCCGCACAGACCGAATCTGCATCCATACCCATATCCGCAAGAATACGGGCTACGGCAATAGGATGAATGATATAGGGCTCACCTGAGCGACGGCGCTGCTGCTTATGAGCTTCGTCAGCTATGGCAAAGGCCTTTTTAATTTTTTCGATGTCTTCCTTCGAAAAGCTTTCTCTGACTGCTTCGACAAGAGAATCGAAATCCTTATAATAATCCATTACTGTATCCCCCTTCCTTACAGATACTTTTTAATATGCTTTATAATACGGGAATCCTCTAAATTAACCTTCACTGAGGTATCCTTCAGACTGATTGCACCGTCTTCCTTTTTAAGTATTCCCAGTTCACTCAGAATATCTATAGCCGTAAGCACCGTACATGCATTACTGCCATCACCGCCCAGACGGTAACAGAGAACATCGCTGTCAAGCCTCCACACTCCGATATTTTTTATATAGCGGAACACCTCGGCCACTGTCTGTCTCGAGGGAAGAATGAATGCGGCTTCCTTAGGTGAAAGCCTCTCCCTGCGGCGCATTTTTTCATAAAGACGGACACTTTTAAGATACTTTTCGTCATCTGTGCCCGACATTCTCACATCTTTTATGTATATACTTACTCTTACCTGCCCCATATATTCGTTCCTTTCCAGTCTCACGGCAAGGTCGAGACTGTCACCGGGTACATAGGGAAGCTCCTTTTCCGTAACACCGAAATACAGAGCAGAGAAGGATGTGCTGCCTTTTCTGAAATTCAGTCTCAGATGCTTCCCCGAGCCGATGGGCTGAACCGAGGAAAGAGTGACTCCGTAAAGACCGAACACAGGCTGAGGGTTGCCCGCACCGAAGGGCTCGAGAGCCGAAATCACGGACAGGATGTCCGCAGAAATGAATTCGGGCTTGAGTCTGCAGTCGAGCTCAGTTACGGGAAAGGGCATTTCTACTGTTTTGGCATAGTCTGCAATAGCCTTTTTAAAGGCAGAGAGGTTTTCACTTTTCATACCGAAGCCTGCGGCAAGGACATGGCCGCCGTAATGAGTCAGAAGGTCCTTAGCACTCGAAATAGCGTCATAAAGAGAAAAGCCGTCAATGCTCCTGCCCGAGCCTTTAGCCTCCTTACCGTCATCGGTTATAACGATACAGGGCTTACCGTATTTGCTGACCAGACGGGAGGCAACTATACCTATTACACCGCCGTGCCAGTTTTTGCCCGAAAAGATAAGCACTCTCTCACAGAGCATATCGGGATTGCTTTTTATCTGCTGCTCAGCCTCGGCTGTAATTTTCTTTTCGATGTCCTGTCTGTCATTATTAGACTTATCGACAGTCTCTACTATGGATGAAACCTTTCTTTCATCCTCTCCCAGAAGAAGCTCGAGTGCCTTTGAGGCATGAGCCATCCTGCCGATGGAATTTATCCTCGGCACAAGAGAGAAGGCAACAGAGGTCGCATTCAGAGTTTTACCGTCAACACCCGCCTGCTTTTTCAGTGCTGCCACACCCATACAGGTTTCACTGTTGAGACGGCACAGTCCGTGCTTTACTATAGTGCGGTTTTCCCCGGTAAGCGGTACGATGTCACCGATGGTGCCGATGGTTACAAGGTCGGAGAACATAGAGAGCATTTCCTCGTCCTCAGCACCTGAAAGAGCACAGATAACCTTAAAGGCTACACCTACACCCGCCCACAGCTTATAGGGGCAGGGACAATCCTGTCTGTGCGGATCGACTACGGCCTCGGCGCGTGGAATCCTCTCCCCTGCTTTATGGTGGTCGGTGATTACCAGCTCCATACCAAGCTCATAGATGTACTCAGCCTCCTCAAAGGCGGAGATACCGTTATCCACAGTGATAATAAGCTGTGCGCCCTGCTCTTTAAGACTTCTTACTGCTTCTTTATTAAGGCCGTAGCCCTCACCGTTTCTGTCGGGAATATAGGTTATGACATCACAGCCGTTCATTTCAAAGAAGCGGTACATAAGTGCCGTAGAAGTGACACCGTCGGCATCATAGTCACCGTAGACGGCGATCTTTTCACCCTCATCCATAGCACGGCTGATTCTTTCCACAGCCTTATCCATATCCTTGATTTCAAAAGGACTGATAAGAGAGGTGCTTTCGGAGAAAAATTCCGCTATTTCGCCCTCATCGGTAATGCCTCTCGACACAAGAAGTAATGCCGCAAAGGGATCTATACCGTACTCCTCGGCTATATCCGAAGCGAGCTCTTTGTCCAGAGAAGAAACTATCCACTTTTTACGGCTCAATTACCTCAGTCCTTTCTTTTTGTAAATAATTTAATATTATATCACTTATTTAATTCTTTTTCAATATTTTCATCACAGTGTCTGACAATTTCTTTCAGAAAAACCGTACCGAATTTATTAAGCTTATGCTCGGGGATACCCTCGATTTTGCGGAGCTGTTCGATGCTTTTCGGCTTTTCCATAGCCATTTTCACTATAACGAAATCCGTAAACACCGAATAGTCGGGTACTCCGCTCTTATGAGCTAAAAGCTTACGGAGAGTTTTAAGCTTAAGCAGGAGCCTGATGTCCACATCCTGAGCTGTAGCCGAAACGGTTTTTTCGCTTTTTTCGACAAACTTTCTTACTCTTTTTCTGTTTCTGAGAATATCCGTGCACTTATCCTCGAGATATAGACTGCCTGTTCTCTTTTCTGAAATATAGGCATATTTCAGAAAATGGTCAATGTGCTTCTCTATTTCACTTTCGGCACTGTCGCTCATAGCGCCGAAGGTTCTCAGCTCATTATAATTTTTAGAGAGAATATACTGTGTTTCGTTACCCTTCAGAATATCGATAACTACTCTTTTGCTTTCACTTTCCCTCACTCTTTTTATGCAGGAAAAAACCTTCTGGGCAGGTATAGTGACATCCACACTCATATCATTACCGTTACATCCCGAGCAGCTGTTACATTTACCCTTGGTTCTTTCACCGAAGTAGTTAAGAATGTAATTGCGCAGACAGGAAGCCTTGGTGGAATAGTAAATCATTTTTTCCAGCTTCTGCAGTCTGAGCCTTCGCAAAGCCTCGACTTCTTCATCGCTGAGATCAGAATTTTCCTCAGGATTATCGATAAAGTATTTCTGCATTCTTATGTCAGCGGCACCGTAAAGAAGCACGCAGTCGGCCTCATTGCCGTCTCTTCCCGCTCTGCCTGCCTCCTGATAATAGCTTTCTATGTCTCCGGGCATATTATAATGAATTACAAAGGAGACATTAGATTTATCGATGCCCATACCGAAAGCATTAGTAGCGATAATGATTTCCCTTTCATCATTAATGAAAAGGTCCTGATTAACTCTTCTTTCCTGCTTGGTAAGACCTGCGTGATATTTGGTGACACTGTACTTGTCCTTCAGCAGAGTTTCATAAAGCTCGTCAACAGTCTTTCGCGAGGAGCAGTAAACGATACCGCTTCTGCCCGAATAGAGATCAAGATAGCGTCTCAGCGCTACCAGCTTCACCTTAGGCCGTAGAACCTCAAAATAAAGATTTTCTCTGTCAAAGCCCGTCACTACCCTCAGCGGATTGCGTAGACCTATCAGCCTTTCTATATCATCTCTTACCATCTGGGTGGCGGTGGCTGTAAATGCCGTTACCACAGGTCTTTCGCAAAGCGATGAAATAAAGGTGCTGATATCAAGATAGGCCGTACGGAAATCGTGTCCCCAATGAGAAACACAGTGAGCCTCGTCAATACACAGCATAGATATTTTCACACTGTTACAGAACTCGGAAAAAACAGGAGTAAGAAGTCTTTCGGGGGCCACATAAATAATTTTATACCTACCCGCCTGCGCTTTGGCATAGACCATACTCTGCTGTTTTTCGGAAAGCGAGGCATTGATATATGCACTTTTTATTCCCAGCTGAGTAAGAGCATTCACCTGATCCTTCATCAGTGAAATAAGAGGTGAAATAACAAGAGTGATTCCGTCAAGCATAAGAGCAGGCACCTGAAAGCAGATGGATTTGCCGGCACCCGTAGGCATAATACCCATTACATCTCTGCCCTCTAAAATGGCATCAATAAGCTCCTGCTGTCCCTGACGGAATTCACTGTAGCCGAAATATTTGTTCAGTACTTCAAATTTGTCCAAAGAATTACCTCCCTGAGGTAACAAATAGTATTTTTATCAGAAGAAAAATCTCTTTGATGCCCACCTTCTGATTGTCTTGCTCGAATAACAGTAAAAGAAAAAGCAGGCAATGGCAAGAAAAGAAACAAAACAGATGATGCCGATTTCCGTGCCGAAGGCAAGAAGCCCTGAAAGTTTAAGAATGATGCCGCTTGAAAGACATACGAGAGAAAATGCAAGGAAAACAAAGGCAATCTTCAGAATAATGTGTCTTTTCCTTCGGTACCAGAGCATATAGGCGAGAACACATAAGCTGCAGGAAGCAATTATAGGCAAAAGACACTCTATAAGCAGCTTCATATCACTGTAAAGCCACACGAAAACCAGAGCGTTAAGACAGGCTAAAATGCTGTCTGCAGCCCAGAGGATATAAGGTCGCGGCTTTTTCATCACGAAGGGAAAAACGAAGGCAGACCAAAGGAAAAGCGAGCCCGAAATAACCCCCAATGACCAGGGATGAGATTTGAAAAGAGTAAGGTTCAGAAGTATGCACACTATATTCGGAATAAGCATAACGGTGGTTATGATAGCCAGAATGAGCTTCTTTCTGCCGTAGGGAGACAACTCTTCGGGAAGATAAATATACTCTGAAAAGGGACGAACCGCCTCCTTCTGCTTATCACCGTTTTCATTGGGATTATATACAGCTGTACCGCACAGGGCACATTTACGGGCGCTAACATCAAGCTCTACGCCGCAATTTACACAATAAGACATTTTTATTCTCCTTTATTAATCTCTGTTGCTTTCGATTTTTACATGGACACCCATTTTAACCAGCCGGGTAAAAAACTCTCTCTGTATATCCGTTTCCTCATAGCAGCTCGAGAAGCCGAAAATGAGAGTATCACCCGTACTCATAGCAGAGCACCGTGCCCCGTTCAGCTTACCTGCTCCTGTGTAGAAGATATATTTCTCCACAAGCTCATACATTTCCTCGGGGAGCTTTACAAGACCGACATTTGAAAGCAGGATGGAGGTTTTCTGCTCTGCAGTAATCAGGAAGGTTATACCTACACCTAAATCCTTTACCGGCAAAGGAAGAAGTCTTGCGACGGGATTTCTTTCGATTTTAAGATTTTCGGTCATAAGAGAATTAATCATCTTCGGATCGTTTGCCAGCCTGAGCTGCAACGATACGCTCCGGAGTATTTCCTCAAAGGTGTATTCACCGAGGTTAGGATTGATTCTGACCACCAGACAGAGAACAAAGTTTCTCAGAGTTTTAGAGGGAAACGCCTTACGCAGATTAACGGGAACCTGCACGCTGATTTCCTTCTGCTTTTTATTTTCACGCAGCTGCTTACGGTAGTGAATGTCAACCAGCATCGCTGTGAAAAGCTCGGTCACCGTAACGCCGTAGCCTTTAGCTATGGCATGAACCTGCTTAAAGGACATAATGCCCGTCATATAATTGCCTGTATGACGGGGAACCCTCGTCCCCCTCGCATGATATGCCCATTTGTCTCCACGGTCGAATTTAACCCTGGAGGAGGCATATCTGCTGTAAGCATCCTCCATTTCCTCCTCCTTAGGCTGCTCATTTACATCCAGAACAAATTCATTATGTGAAATGCTGTACCCCTTAAGCCGCAGATACTCAGCTGCGAGAGTAGAGACAAAAATCACCGCACCGTAACCGTCACAAAGAGCGTGATAAACATCCACGCATATTCTTCTGCCGTGATAATATGTACGGAAAAGAAAGCCGTTGTTTTCTTTGAAATTGATACGGTAGCAGGGGTTATTTATATCAGGACACACCAGGGGCTTTTCGGGATTTTTTTCGAAATAATGCCAGAAAAAGCCGTTTCGTATACGGACATTGAAGCTGGGGATTCTTTTAAGAGTTCTTTCCAGTGCTTTTTCGAGAACCGCAGGATCGATTTCCTCCTTCAGCTCCACACCGAACCGGAAAACATTTGACCAGGTTCTCGAATTCTGACCGGGAAAGATTTTCGCCGCATTATCAAGCCTGAACCATTCAAAGGTGTTCTTTCTCATAAAAGTATTTTCTCCTTTATATATAAGTAGACCTCTGCAAACAGAAACATATAGTACATTATACTACACTGAAGAAAAAATAACAATAGGCAAAATTAAACTTTGCATTAAAAAAGCCGCCCGAGGCGGCTTTTACTTTGATATGTGATTTTGCACCAGCTTATCCGTATCTATTCCCGTGATTTTATCAAATTTCGGGATAAAGAGATATATTCTGCGGACTAACTTGGATGTCTTGTTAATAACCTTAGCGGCTATAACGAATTTCAGAATTTTTTTAGGAAGATTGATTATAGTTTCTCTGTCCATATTCTTCTCCTTTTAATCATCAATGGAAATGGTGTAGCCGCACTCGCCGAAATAGCGGACAAGGAATTTTTTATTGTTTCCCTTACTCAGCCACAGAGTGGACACCTTACCTGTTTTTATTATATCGTCGAGAAGCTCTTTGTTTCCGTTAACCCACGCCTTATACTCGATATCCGGCATAAACACAACATTGCCCGACATAAAATCACCCCGTAAATATTTCTCTTTAGGATTATTGTCATCTTTTATTATATTATATTCGGCAAAGAAATATCAATAGAAAAAAGGCAATAAATTATCTTTTTTTATTGTAGAATTTATACAAAAATCTTTCTTCCGATATGTATAATTTCAACTTGCCAATCCGAAAAAATCGTGATAAAATGGATGAGTTGAATTTTATTAAAAATCAGGTGAAATAATGGATGTAAGAAACACGATAAGAAATGTGGCAATTATAGCCCATGTTGACCACGGTAAAACCACTATGGTCGATGAAATGCTCAAGCAGAGCGGCACCTTCCGTGAAAACGAGCAGGTCGCTGACAGAGTTATGGACTCTAACGACCTGGAAAGAGAAAGGGGCATCACCATTCTTTCCAAAAACACCTCCGTAAACTACAAGGATGTTAAAATCAATATAGTTGATACTCCGGGCCATGCTGATTTCGGCGGTGAGGTAGAGCGTATACTTATGATGGTTGACGGCGTACTTTTGCTCGTCGATGCATTTGAGGGCTGTATGCCTCAGACACGCTTCGTGCTCAAAAAGGCTCTCGGACTCAAAAAGAAGGTACTGGTAGTAGTAAATAAAATCGACCGTCCCGGTGCAAGGCCTGCCGAGGTTATCGATGAGGTTTTAGACCTTTTCATTGAGCTCGGTGCTGACGAGGATCAGCTCGAATTCCCTGTAATCTATGCCTCGGCCAGAGACGGATATTCCTCAAAGGATGAGAATGTCAGAGAAGGCGATATGAGACCTCTCCTGGATGCCATACTCGAAAATATCGATCCGCCCGCAGGTGACCTTGAGGGTCCGACACAGATTCTTTTTTCCTCTCTCGACTACGATGACTACATCGGCAGAATCGGAATAGGCAGAGTGGAAAGAGGCTCTGTCAGACAGGGACAGCAGGTAGTGCTCTGTAACAATGACGGTGAAAGAAAGAATGTAAGGATTTCCAAGCTTTATCAGTTTGAGGGACTCAAAAGAGTTGAGGTTTCCTCAGCTTCTCTGGGCGACCTTATCTGTGTTTCGGGCATCTCTGAGCTTAACATCGGTGACACCGCCTGTGACCCCGAGCACGTGGAGGCTCTCCCCTTCGTAAAAATAGATGAGCCCACCATTTCAATGAATTTTATCGTAAGCAACAGTCCCTTTGCAGGCAAGGAGGGCAAGTTCGTCACCTCCCGAAACATCAGAGACAGACTTTTCAAGGAGGTCGAAACCAATGTTTCAATGCGTGTAGAGGAAACCGAAACCACTGACAGCTTTAAGGTAAGCGGCCGCGGTGAGCTTCATCTCTCTATTCTCATCGAAACAATGCGCCGACAGGGCTATGAATTCTCCGTTTCCCGTCCCAAGGTTATCCTTAAGGAGGAAAACGGTGTAACGATGGAGCCTATGGAGCTTCTCATCGTAGAGGTGCCCGAGCAGTATGTGGGTGCCGTAATCGAAAAGCTCGGCTCACGAAAGGGTGAGCTGGAGAATATGGGTGCAAGAGACGGCGGCTCTACTCACCTCGAATTCAGAATTCCCTCCAGAGGTCTTATCGGCTACAGAAGCGAATTTATGACCGATACCAACGGTAACGGTATTATGAATCAGCTTTTTGCCGGCTATGAGCCCTACAAGGGTGACATCGTAACCCGTGAGCGTGGCTCCATCGTCGTTCACGAAACAGGTGAAAGCTCCGCATACGGTCTTTTCAACACTCAGGACAGAGGCAGACTTTTCATCGGGGCAGGCGTACCCGTTTACGAAGGTATGATAGTAGGTGAATGTGCCAAGGCTGAGGATGTGGTATGTAATGTATGCAAGCAGAAGCATCTGACCAACACCCGTGCTTCAGGCTCTGACGATGCACTCAGACTCGTTCCTCCCGTTACTCTCTCACTCGAGCAGTGTATGGAATTTATCAAGGATGATGAGCTTTTAGAGGTTACTCCCCTCTCGCTCAGACTCAGAAAGACTATTCTTTCAAAGGAACAAAGAATGAAAAAACAGTTCAAAAAGAACTGATAAGAAATAGCTTAACCTCACAGTCCGGTATGGATTGTGAGGGTTTTTCGTTCTATCGGGAAGGTTGTGCTTTACGGAAAGAGATCGGCACGGCGGGCCAAGCGACCGTATACGGTCACTCGCGACGCCCCGCCGGGGCTCGCGAGTCCCTGCGTGCAGGGGCTTGGCCCGCCGCCTCACACCGCCCGCAAAAAAGGAAAAGCACTGCCCTGTTCTGCATAAAAAGTCAGCACTGCCTTTCGGTTAGCCTGAAAGGCGGTGCTGACTTTATCTCATTGTTCGTTTTCGTTTAATCTTCTGTAAATTCCGTTTTCCTTAGCCATAAGCTCATCGTGTGTACCCTGCTCCTCAATACCCTTTTCCGTTAATACTATTATACGGGTAGCATTTCTGACAGTGGAAAGACGGTGTGCTATGGTAAAGGTAGTTCTGCCTTTAGTAAGCTCGGCAAGAGACCTTTTGATATACTGCTCGCTTTCATTATCGAGAGCAGAGGTAGCCTCGTCGAGAATTACAACAGGAGGATTTTTCACAAAAACTCTGGCTATGCTTATCCTCTGCTTCTGACCGCCTGAAAGCATCACGCCTCTCTCTCCTACATAAGTGTCATAGCCGTCAGGGAGAGCCTCGATGAAATCATGTGCTCCTGCTCTTTTGGCCGCTTCAACGGCTTCTTCTCTCGTAGCACCGTCTTTACCGTAGAGAATGTTTTCCATTACAGAGCCGGAAAAGAGATATACATCCTGCTGTACCACACCGATGGCTGAGCGGAGTGATTCGAGCGAAAGCTCATTTATATCCTTTCCGTCGAGTCTGATTTTACCGCCCGTAAGCTCATAAAAGCGTGAAAGCAGACTGCAGAGCGTAGTCTTGCCGCTGCCCGAAGGTCCGACAATAGCTATGTTTTCACCCTTTTTAACCGAAAGGTTGATATTGGCTAATACATTCCCTTTTTCACTGCTGTAGCTGAAGGTTACATCCTCAAAGTCAATATCGCCCTTTACATCAGTTATTTCATCAGTAGCCTCATAGCCTTTTTCCGAAGGTGTTTCTAAGATTTCTGCGAAGCGCATAACTCCTGTTACACCCTTTTCGAACTGCTCGGTAAACTCTACTATACGCTTGATGGCGGAAATAAGCATACCGATATAAAGAAGATAGGCTGTCATATCGGCGGCAGTAATTTTGCCGTCAATAAGAAAAATGCCACCTAAAAGTATCATAATAAGGTACATAAGACCGTCAAAAAGTCTCACGACAGCATTAAGTCTCGCCATATATTTATAGGAAGCCGTCTGCACTGCAGCAAGCCTTTTGCTTTCCGCATTGAACTTTCCTCTTTCGATGCTTTCGTTACCGAAGGATTTTACCACTCTTATACCTAAAAGCGTGGTTTCCGTCTGAGCATTAACATCACCTGCTATTACCCTTCTTTCAGCGAAAACCTTTCTCATTTTACGGCGGAAATACATCGTACCCCAGAAAATAAGCGGTATTACCACAAAGGTGGAGACCGTAAGCAGAGGATTGATAGTAGTCAGAACCGCAAAGGAGACTACCACCTTTATACCTGCTATAAA
>JAFSDF010000118.1 GCA_017436375.1 Clostridia bacterium
CAAACGAGAGAGGTTTTCTCTTGTATGAAATTATGTGGAAAAGCCGGATACAGTATCAAATTGGTATCACAAGGCTTTTTGAAAATCCCGAAACCCTTTATTTTACTGGGCTCACGAGCTTTCGTTTACTTATTCCCACTCTATCGTTCCGGTCGGCTTCGGAGTGAGGTCCATAAGCACACGGTTGATTCCCTTGACCTCTGAAGTAATGCGGGCGGTAATGTGATGGAGGATAGCATAAGGTATTTCCTCGATGGTGGCTGTCATAGCATCCTTAGTGTTTACTACACGGATGATTGCAGGCCAGCCTTCGTAACGGCTGTCGTCCTTAACGCCTACGCTTTTCATATCGGGTACTACGATAAAGTACTGCCATACCTTTTCTGCAAGACCGTTTTTATCAAATTCTTCACGAAGAATGGCATCTGCTTCACGGAGTGCCTCGAGACGGTCACGGGTGATGGCACCGAGACAGCGTACACCAAGTCCGGGGCCCGGGAAGGGCTGACGGTATACCATCTGATGTGAAAGTCCGAGAGCCTCGCCTACTACTCTTACCTCATCCTTGAAGAGGAGCTTAAGCGGCTCTACCAGCTCAAACTGAAGATCCTCAGGAAGACCGCCTACATTATGGTGTGACTTAACAGCTTGCTTACCCTCCGCCTGCTTGATGCTTTCGAGAATATCGGGATAAATAGTACCCTGTGCAAGGAAGGAAACGCCTTCGAGCTTTCTTGCCTCATCGGCAAATACTTCAATGAACTCTTTACCGATAATCTTTCTTTTCTTTTCGGGATCGGACACACCTGCAAGAAGATTAAGAAAACGGTCTGTAGCGTCTACATAAATAAGATTTGCATCAAGACCTTTTTTGAATACCTCGATAACATTTTCACTTTCACCCTTACGCATAAGGCCGTGATTTACATGAACACATACGAGCTGTTTGCCGATAGCTCTGATAAGAAGTGCAGCTACAACCGATGAGTCTACACCGCCGGAAAGAGCAAGAAGAACCTTTTTGTCTCCTACCTGCTCACGGACAGCCTTCACCTGCTCATCGATAAAAGCATCAGCCATTTCCTTAGTAGTGATTCTTTCCATTGTCTCAGGTCTTACATTTGAATCCATTTAAATTCCTCCCAATATATTAAAATTAAAAATTAACCATCCAAAGACGGCGACCGCAAAAGGCCGCCTGTGAAATCAGTTTGTATAATTGTCAAAATATCCCTGAACGAGAACTACAGGTGTACCCTTATCGCCTGAACCGCTGGTAAGATCGCAGAGTGATCCTATGAGATCGGTAAACTGTCTGGGTGTAGTTCCCTGAGAAGCCATATTTCCTACAAGGCTTTCTTCGCCCTTTTCGGCAATTCTCTTAGAAATGGCATCCTTAAGCTCCTGACCGCTAAGACCTGCAAAATCATTGTCAGCCAGATATTTGAGCTTGAGCTCGTTGGGTGTACCCTTGAGTCCGTCTGTGTATCCCGGAGAAACACAAGGATCGGCAAGCTCCCAGATTTTACCCTGAGGATCCTTGAAGGCACCGTCACCGTAAACCATAACCTCGATCTGCTTACCTGTCTTGTCAATAAGAAGCTTCTGTGTTCTTTTTACAAACTCGTTGCAATCTCTGGGGAAGAGCTTGACTGTATTTTCTGTTGATTTGTTTGAACCTAAAAGGCCGAAGTTTTCATTAAAGCCATTACCGTCAACTGATGAGGTAAGAATTTCATCAAGGCTGCAGACTACCTTTGCACCGGCTGCTAAAAGTAATCTCTTTGTGCGTGCTCTGGTATGGATATCGCAATTAAGGATACAGTCTGCATAATCAAGAATAGCCTTTGCCTGATTAGCAAAAACAACCTCACATTCTGCACCGCATTCCCTGATAAGGCTTGAATAGTATTCCACATAGTCAACACCTGTGAATTCGTGCTTATTTTCACCGAAAAGCTCACGGTATTTTTCTTCTGAAAGCACATCACTGTAAGGGTTTACACCTGCTTCGTCAAGCTGATCATAGGTAAGAAGATGGTTTCCTACCTCGTCACTGGGGTAGCTGAGCATAAGAACTATCTTTTTACAGCCCATAGCGATACCGCGAAGACAGATGGCAAAACGGTTTCTAGAAAGAATGGGGAAAATTACGCCGACGGTTTCTCCGCCGAGCTTTGCCTTCACATCCTTTGCGATAGCCTCTACAGAAGCATAGTTGCCCTGCGCTCTGGCCAGGATGGACTCTGTAACTGCCACGACATCCTTATCACGAAGTGCAAAGCCTTCGCTCTCAGCAGCTTCAACAACGCTGTCACATACGATCTGAGCAAGGTCGTCGCCCTCACGGATGATAGGACAGCGGATGCCTCTCGAAACGGTACCTACTTTTCTTTCCATTGATACATTACCCCTTATTTAATAAGACTTTTGTGGTAATTTCAGCTTCTACTGATAAAATTACACTATATTTTATCACTATATAAACAAGAAATCAAGTATTTATTTAAGGATATTATGTGCATAAATGTATTTTTTTTACATTGAACAAAAAGAGAATTATCAGTCAGTTCATTTTTAGAAAAATTTACAAAAAGAAAAAAACAAGGCACGGAAAACTCCGTGCCCTGTGTCTGTAATTAAAGCTATTATACTTATACTACTGTGTAGGGACCTACGATGTAGTCGCCGATATTGCTTTCGGTAAGAACAGTAGAACCAATTTTGTTGGTACCGCTGAGCTTAACTGCTACGGGTATATCAGTGGTATTTACGATAAGCTTGAACACACCGCCATTACTGTGGAAGTTATTACCGCCGGCAAAAACGATAGTGTTGATACCTACTGATTCCTCGCTGATATAAACTGCTGCATTGACATAAGCAGTTGCCATATTCTTGATAGTAACAGTACCGGCCTTATAACCTCTGTTCCAGAAGTAATAAGCAACATCAACATTCATAGGATAAGGACCGTCAATGGTGTAATTAAAATTCTTGTCGCTTGCTAATGTGCTGTTTGAAACTCTTACTTCATAGGTTTCATAAGTAACCGCAGGAGCTTCAGTGGTGGGTTCCTCAGTTGTAGGTTCCTCAGTTGTGGGCTCCTCTGTTGTGGGCTCCTCTGTTGTGGG
>JAFSDF010000119.1 GCA_017436375.1 Clostridia bacterium
ACAGTATAAAACACCTCGAGCATATCATTCATAATATCCTGGATAATATCATCATAAAGCTCATACTGAGTATTATAATGACGGTAAAAGGTGCTTCGGTTGATATCTGCACCGTCACAAACATCCTTTATGCTT
Organism: Clostridia bacterium; assembly: GCA_017436375.1. GTDB lineage: Bacteria > Bacillota > Clostridia > Oscillospirales > Acutalibacteraceae > UBA6857. Next base: position 136 of record JAFSDF010000119.1, read on the forward strand.
ATAGAATGAATAGATTTATCCTTCATAAGATCGATAAGACTATCTTTAAGAAGCATTTTTGTCATTTTTACTCTGCGGCTTTCCTTAGTTTCGGACATACTACAAAACCTCTGCTTTTTATTATTTTAAGTCATTATATCACAAAAAAATCATAAAAGCAACACTGTGTAGAAAATTATTCATAGTGTTATTAATAAACCAAATTTGACAATAAAAATAGAGCATAATATTAATTTATTCATTTTGTATACCATTTTTCAGGTAAATGTGTTATAATAAATAGAGTGTTTCATTAAAAGGTGTGTTAATTATGCTCGAAGTTAAAAATGTAACTAAAAAATACGGCAAATTAAAGGCAAACGATAATGTTTCCCTTTCGGTCGAAAGCGGTGAAACCGCAATTCTTATCGGCCCTAACGGTGCGGGCAAATCAACTCTTATCAAAAGCATCGTAGGACTTCTGCGCTTTGAGGGAGAAATAAGCATCGGCGGTGAAAGCAACAAGAGTCTCAGCTCCAAAGCACTCCTCGGATACATTCCCGAAATGCCCGCCGTCTACGATATGCTTACCGTAGGAGAGCATATCGAATTTATACTCCGCGCTTACAGAAAAGAAGATGACGGCTACGGTGATGAGCTTCTGGAGCTTTTTGAGCTGAAGGATAAAAAGGATAAGCTCGGTAAAGAGCTCTCCAAGGGTATGCAGCAAAAGCTTTCTATCTGCTGTGCCCTCGTCCACAGACCTAAGGTTATCGTTTTTGACGAGCCTATGGTAGGTCTTGACCCTCTCGCTATTAAAAACTTAAAGGATATTTTTATCAGGCTGAAAAACGAAGGAGCCGCAGTTTTAATCAGCACTCATATGCTCGACAGTGTGGAAAACTACTGGGACACGGCCTACATTATGGTAAACGGTCAGCTGAAAGAAAAGGTACTCAATAACCGTGAGGACTCCTCACTGAGCGAAGTTTTCTTCGCTGTTACGAAGGGTGAAGAGAAATGAGGACTTTTATATATCTTGTCACAAGAAGGGCTAAAAACACCCTTAAGGAGTTTATAAGAAGGCCCTCCCGTATTTTGTTTGTTGTATTTTTTCTTTTTATCCTGATTTTCAGCTTTTACACTACGGCACACAGCACGACCGATGAAAGCTTTCTCAGGGATACAAGCGAGTTCTATGCCATAGTTTTCGCTATTTATACCTATGTGTTTTTTGCTACGGCTAAAAACGGCTTCATAAATGGTGCATCTATGTTTTCTATGGCTGATGTAAATCTACTTTTTACCGCACCGCTGAAAGAAAAAAATGTGCTTTCCTTCGGTCTTTTTCAGCAGCTGGGCAAATCTCTTACCTTAGGCTTTTTCATCCTTTATCAGTCTTCTCTGGTCAAAAGCATTTACGGATTACCTGTTTCCGCACTTTTCGCAGTGCTTATCGGTTATGGCGCAGTAGTTTTCGCAGGACAGCTGTCCGCTACGGTTATTTATGCACTGACCTGCTCCGATGACTCTAAGGTAATAAAGGGTAAGGCAGTCTTTTACGGAGTTTTTGCTCTTTTTATCGGCATTCTGCTATTTAAAACCTTCACCTCGGATGTGTCACTCGAGGGTCTGGTAAATGCCTCACGGGAGAGAATAATGTATCTCTGTCCCGTCAGCGGATTTGTCTCCTTCACTGTTCAGGGTGCGATAGAGGGAAATGCCGCATCACTGATTGCGGGTATAGCTGTTTTCGCACTGCTCTGCTTTGTATTTTATCTCATAATCTCAAAAATCAAGGGTGATTTTTATGAGGATGTGCTGAAAGCGACACAGATAAGTCACTCAGCCATTACTGCCAGAAAGGAAGGCAAGGCAGCCGAAACAGCACCGAGAAATGTAAAGACAGGCAAAACAGGTCTCGGAAAGGGGCACGGGGCTTCAGTCATAACCTATAAGCACAAAAAAGAAAACAAAAGAAGCAATCCACTTGTTTTAAACCCGGTATCCTTACTTATGGCCGGCTTTTCTCTAATTTACTGTCTTATGTTTTCCGGGGAAAATATTGCACTTTTCGTAATAAATGTATATACTATGTCTATGACAGTGTGTATAGGCAGATGGGCTAAGGAGTTTACTTATCCGTATATCTACCTTATACCGGAAAGCAATTTCAGAAAGCTTCTTTATCTGCTGAAGGCAGATATGCCCCTGATGGCGGCAGAAAGTCTGATTTGCTTCATTCCTCTCGTTGCTCTCGGCTCCTGCAATATAGCAGAAGGCATCGCTATGACGGCGGCAAGATTTACATTCGGTCTGCTGTTTATCGGTGTAAATCTGCTTTTACAAAGATTTACGGGAGATTCAGAAAAGAAGTTTTTATCAGTAACACTATATTTCCTTTTATCTATGATATTCTCCTTACCTGCCGTGGCAGTGGGAGTCATAACAGGAATGGCCTTCCCCTTTAACAGCGAGATTTCATTCCTTTTCATATCAATAATCAATACGGCAATCGCATTTATGCTCATTTACATCTGCAGAAATGTACTGGAATATGCCGAATACAATAACAGATAAGAAAGGACCAAAATATGAAAGGTATTATTTTAGCCGGAGGCTCCGGAACAAGACTTTATCCTCTTACTATGGTTATGTCCAAACAGCTTTTACCCGTTTATGACAAGCCTATGATTTACTATCCTCTTTCGGTTTTAATGCTGGCAGGAATAAAGGATATTCTTATTATTTCCACGCCCACAGATCTGCCTAATTTCGAGAGACTTTTAGGTGACGGAAGTGATTTCGGTGTAAATCTTTCCTACGCCGAGCAGCCCTCCCCCGACGGTCTGGCACAGGCTTTTATCATCGGTGAAAAATTTATCGGCGATGACTGCTGTGCCATGGTGCTGGGCGATAACATCTTTTACGGCAACGGCTTTACAAAAATCCTGTCCGAAGCAAAAGAAAATGCCGAGAAAGGCATCGCTACCGTTTTCGGCTATTATGTGGATGATCCCGAACGCTTCGGTGTGGTGGAATTTGACGAAAATAAAAATGTAATCTCCATAGAAGAAAAACCGAAAAATCCTAAATCAAATTACTGCGTAACAGGACTTTACTTTTACGATAACCGTGTCAGTGAATATGCCAAATCTATAAAGAAATCCGACAGAGGAGAATATGAGATAACCGATCTTAATGTCCGTTATCTGAAAGAAAACGCTCTGGCAGTAAAGCTTCTGGGCAGAGGCTTCGCCTGGCTGGATACGGGTACTGTGGAAAGCCTCCACGAGGCGGCAGAGTTCGTCAGAATCACGGAGACCAGACAGTCCGTTATGATTTCCGCACCCGAGGAAATCGCTTATATCAAGGGCTGGATAAGCGAAGAACAGCTTAAGAAGGCCGCCGAAAAATACGGCAAATCCCTTTACGGACAGCATCTTAAGAAGGTAGCTGAGGGTAAGTATAGGTATTGATATCTAACAAAAAAGCTTTGTTCACACGAAAGGTTCGGTGTTATATGAAGTTAAAAAATCAAATTGACAAAAAGCAAAAGAAAAAGGATATAGTAATATTGAGCGTTTTTCTTGTTATAAACACATTAGCTTTGTCCAGTTTTTTATTGACAGAATTATTTATGTGGACATTTAACATTTATCTGACACCTAATTTTTTAATTTCATGTATACAACTGCTATTATGTATATTTATTATTTTAGGACTTATAATTGCTTCAAAACCAGCAATTAAAGTAGACGAAAAAGGTCTTTTAATCTAT
>JAFSDF010000120.1 GCA_017436375.1 Clostridia bacterium
GCTCTCTGGAGCGGTAACAATGAAATCGAGGCTATGTCGGGAGGCTGGATGCACCTTCGTGAATACATAAAGTGGACAGAGAAGTTTTTTCACCACATCCTCCCGGAGGAGATAAGAAAGTATGATAAGGCTACCTCATTTATACCGGGCTCTCCCTGTGGTACAGGGCATAATAAGGGTGTAAATTCGGATAATGTGGGTGATACACATCTCTGGAGTGTGTGGCACGGACTTTCTTCGATGAAGGAATACCGCAACCGTATGACGCGATTCTGCAGTGAATTCGGATTTGAAAGTCTTCCCGATATAAAAACTGTCGCGGCCTTCGCTGAAAAGAAGGATTACGATCTCGAAAGCGAGGTTATGAAAAGTCATCAGAAGTGTATGTCGGGAAACGGTAAGATGTTCTATTATATCCGTTCACGCTTCGCTCTTCCCGAGCGCTTCGAGGATTATGTGTATCTTTCACAGGTTACACAGCTTAAGTGTATCGAGGATGCCACAGAGCACTGGCGCAGGAATAAGGGCAGATGTAACGGCGCTCTTTACTGGCAGTTTAATGACTGCTGGCCTGTGTGCTCCTGGTCAGGTATAGACTATTACGGCAATTACAAAGCATTACAGTACGGTGCCAGACATTTCAACCGTCCTCTCACTGTTTCCTTTGAGGATAAGGGAAATGATCTGACGGCATATCTTATCAATGATCTTCGTGAGGATAAAAAGGTCACGGTCCGCCTTTGTGTATTTGATTTCGAAAGGGGTATAGTTTCCTCTGACGAAAGAGAGGTTACCGTTAAGGCACTGACCAATGAAAGGGTGTTCAGAAAGGATCTTTCCATTCTTCGCAAGGCCTACGATGTGAAAACTACAGGACTTGTCCTGTCTCTGTTTGAAGACGGAGAGGAAACAGCCAAAAAAATCTTCCTCTTTGATGAAGAGAAAAATCTGCTCCTCCCCAAAGCAACAATAAACGCAGAGAAGAAAATTGTCGGTGACAGAGTGGAAATCACTCTCATCGCAGATAAATATGCCCGTCTTGTACGACTGGAAAGCGGCAGCGTGCAGAATTTTTCAGATAACTGCTTTGATCTGCTGCCCGGTGAGAGCAGAAAAATTACAATTGCTATGGGTGAAGATATTTCTCCCGAGGAGCTTATAAGCAGTATCAGAGTGATCTCCCTTACGGATATTCCTACCCGTAAAATCACTCTTGCTGAAAGAATCAGTCAGATCAGAATGATGGTTTCGCCTATGAATATCGGTAACTGTGTTTATCACAGACAAAGACCAAAGGATGTGGAAGTATGAAAAAATGTTTTAAGAGAGGTCTTATAGGGGCAGGGGCAGCAGGTATTACTGCCTACGGACTAATGACTGCCGCCAATGAGGCGCTCTTTAACCGAAAAATAGTCTTTCCCGACGAGTTTAATCAGAAAATGTCAGGCTGTGATAACAGCCACCTCGGTGAATTTTTAGAGAATAACCTAAAGTGGCTGGAGGAATACGGCTATGAGAGGCATTTCATAGTTTCCGATAAGGGCTACAGGCTTACGGGCTATCTTATGAAGCCTGAGAAGGAAAGCGATGTTTTCGTTTTCGGGGCTCACGGCTACAGAAGCAGCGGTAAAAGAGAGTTCTCGAAGTTTGTACAGTATTATCTCGAAAAAGGCTACAATGTTTTCTTCCCTGACCATGTGGCTTCGGGAGAAAGCGAAGGTCTTATGTGTACCTTCGGCTACAATGAGAGAGAAGACTGTATGAAGTGGCTTACTTATCTTACAGATACCTTCGGTAAGGATATAAAAATTATTCTTCACGGTGTTTCTATGGGCTGTGCTACAGTCTGTATGATGAGCGGAAGAGATGACCTTCCCGAAAATGTCAGATTCACCGTGGCTGACTGCGGATTCACCCGTGCCGAGGATTTCTTTAACTGGAAAATAAGAAAGATGGGAATAAAGCCATCCGCACCGATAGTGAAGGGGATTTTCCTCGCAGGTAAGATTAACCACGGCTTCGATCTTTTCGATGTTTCGCCTGTTGACAGTGTGAAAAAGGCTAAGGTGCCTATGTTTTTCGTTCACGGCGCAAAGGACGGACTCGTTCCTGCATATATGTGCACAGAGCTTTATGAAAGCTGTGGCAGTGGTATGAAGGAAATACTGATAGTTCCTGAGGCTGACCACGCACAGGCGTTCATTCACGGAAGGAAAGAGTATGCGGAAATAATTGAGCGATTTGCGGAAGCTCTTGAATTATAATATATATTAATGGTATACAGTACCTGCTTTTACGGGCAGGTATTTTTTTTGTGTGCAGAGTCGGCGAGGGGGCGAAGCCGCCGTACACGGCGCCCCGCACGCCC
>JAFSDF010000121.1 GCA_017436375.1 Clostridia bacterium
GAACTCGAAGCCTGCTTCTTTATAGATTTTCTCAGTAAGCTCCTGTACCTTAGCTGACATTTTCTCACCGAAAGCTTCTATGCCCTTTCTGTCTACGAGAAAGCCTGTATTTTCCATATCAGCCAGGACAAGAGAAAGAGGAAGCTCAATATCACAGAGAAGCTCCGTCTGTCCGTTTTCATCAATAAGTGAACCGAGCTTACTGCAGAGGCCCTTAAAGGAAACGGCAACCACAGCCTTTTCCTTTTCTGCTTCACCGCATTCCGCATCGCTGAGGCAGGAATACTCCTCACAGAGTCTTTCGGGAGCATAAGAAGAAGCGGAGGGATTAAGAATATAGCCCGCAAGAGCCGTATCCATAACTGCATTTTTAATTTCTATACCCTTTCTGAGAGCATATTTATATAGCTCTTTTATGTCGCTTGTATATTTTTTACTGTCAGAGGAAAGGAATTCACTGACAAAATAATCAAAGTCAAAGCAGTCCTTACATACATACTTCGCCTCATTTTCAAAGGAGAAGTATAGCTTTTCTATTTCTCCCTTTTCGTCAAAATCCGTAAGGAAGTAAGCTTTATCCTTTATCCTGCCTAAAAGAAGCGGCAAATCTCTTTCTTCACCGTAAGCCTTCTTCTCTTTTTCTTTTTCGGGGAGCACCTGTATTTTCTCTTTCGTAAGGCCTAATTTTTCGATAATGCCGAACATCTCGAGAGAAACCAGGAGAGACAGTGCCTTCTGCAGGTCACCCTCACCGATTTTATAGCTGTCCATCTGCAGATCGACGGGCGCCTCGAGACAGATAGTGCCGAGTGTGCGGCTGAGATATGCCATATCCTTACCTGCCGCCAGCTTATCGTGAACGCCTTTTTTTATATCAAGCTCATCAAGGTGCTCATAGATATAGTCGATGCTGCCGTAGCTGCGGATAAGGTCACCGGCTGTCTTCTGTCCGACACCTGCCACACCGGGAATATTATCCGAGGAGTCACCCATAAGAGCCTTGATTTCAATCATACCCTTCGGCTCTACCCCGTATTCCTCCATTAACTTTTCCTTGTCGTAAACAGTAGTTACGGCCTTACCCATTTTTGTGGAGGCAAGAAGGACTTTGGTATTATCGGAAATGAGCTGAAGAGAATCCCTGTCCCCTGTGGCTATAAAGCAGAGATCCTCACCCTTACACTGTGCGGCAAGAGTGCCTAAAATGTCATCGGCCTCATAGCCTTCCTTTTCTACCACAGTGTAGCCGAGAGCGGAAAGAAGCTCCTTCAGAATAGGCATCTGACTGCGAAGCTCGTCCGGCATTCCCTTTCTGCCTGCCTTGTACTGATCATACATTTTATGTCTGAAGGTAGGCGCTTTGAGATCAAAGGCTATCGCCGCCCTGTCCGGCTGACACTCCTCGCGAAGCTTGATAAGTATATTCATAAAACCGTATATGCCGTTTGTAAACTGTCCGTCCTTAGTGGTAAGCAGTTTGATACCGTAAAAGGCACGGTTTACGATACTGTTACCGTCGATTACAAGAAGCCGCATAATAAAACACCTCTTTTTTATTTGTTAAAGATAAGTATAGCACACTTTTTGCCATATTGATAGATGAAAAATGAAAATTATGGAAGACATCACTCACCTATGCGGAAATAATCAGACCGAAGTGACCTTTCGTTATGCATTTTATATTCAATGGTGATGGTGGTGATGA
>JAFSDF010000122.1 GCA_017436375.1 Clostridia bacterium
CGTCCGGCTGACGTATCATATCCTGTCGGTGTTGCTTCGGGTAGGGTTTACATGGCCACACAGTCTCCTGTGTGCCGGTGAGCTCTTACCTCGCCTTTCCATCCTTACCGTAAAAACGGCGGTTTATTTCTGTTGCACTGTCCCTAAGGTCGCCCTCGGCGGTCGTTAACCGTTACCCTGCCGTGTGAAGCTCGGACTTTCCTCACGCATCATAAAGATGCCCGCGACTGCCCGACTCACTCACGAGTAATTATTTTACATAAAAAGTGCAGAAAAGTCAATATAAAAATACGGACTGCAGAGCCGAGTGCGTGCAGTCCGTAGGTTTTTAATGCTCGTCGTAGTGTGTGACACCGTCCTCGTGCACATGGTAGGTGGGCTCGACCTCTTCATAGTAGTGGGTTTCGCCGTCCTCATGTACATGATAGTTCTGGGGTGTGGGGTTTGTTTTACTGAGAATAATGGCGATGATAGCCAGAATAAGAACAACTATTGCCACGGGAATGAATATTTTTTTCATAAATTAAATCTCCTTTGCTCTATTGCTTTTATTCTATCATATTTCGCCTGCTGATGTCAATGAGATTACAAAAACTGTTTGATTACGGAGGTCAGGCACAAGGGTGATACAAAACTGTTAACATAATTCCGATATACTTGAATTCCGAGAGAGAATATAGTATAATAAAAATCGGATCAAACTGTGCTTTTGCAATTCTGCACAAGCAGGGTTAAAACTCTGAAAAGGAGAAATAATGATGAACAGAAAAATATTGCTCACTTTAACGGCGCTTTTTATGACACTTCAGTGTGCTCTCGGTACAGGAATTATATCCGGAGCTGCCGGAGACATTGAAACAGTTGAAAGCGTGAAGGTAGCTTATGCCGCCAAAAAAACTGCTCTGAAAATAACGAAGCAGCCTGCTTCTGCGGCATTTTATAAGGGAAAGACCACAAAGGTTAAGGTAACGGCCAAGGGCGACGGACTTACCTACAGCTGGTATTATAAAAATAAGGGTGATAAAAAGTACACCCTTGCCAAAAAGGAAAAATCCGCCACCTATTCCGTTACTATGAAAAGTAAGGTTAACGGACGCAAGGTTTACTGTGTGGTCAAGGATAAGTACGGCAAAAGTGTAAAATCCAAGGCTGCCACAATCACTATGAAAACTCCTCTGGAGATAACCAAACAGCCCGTTTCCTCAGCTGCCGCTAACGGCAAGGCAGTTAAATTAAAGGTAACGGCCAAGGGTGACGGTCTTACCTACAGCTGGTACTTTAAAAATAAGAATGCGAGCAAGTTTACCAAGGCTGCCGCTTTTAAATCAAACAGCTACTCGGTGACTATGAACAGTACTGTCAGAGGCCGTCAGGTTTACTGCGAAATCAAGGATAAGTACGGAAAAAAGGTTAAAACCGATGTGGTTACTCTCTTTATGGGTAAAATTCTCAAAATTTCCAAGCAGCCTGTCTCTGCAGGTGCCGAAAAGGGAAAGACAGCTAAGGTAACCTTTACCGCCAAGGGTGACGGACTTACATATAAGTGGTACTATAAGAATAAGAGTGCAAGCGGCTATACCCTTACTACTGCATTCAGATCAAACAGCTATTCTGCCACTATGAGCAGTAAAAATGACGGACGCAAGGTTTATTGTGTGGTAAGAGACAGATACGGTAACGAAGTAAAAACCGATACAGTTACTCTCCGTCTGGGTAAAACCGCCAAAATCACTAAACAGCCTGCTTCCGTAAAGGTTCATACAGGTGACACCGCTAAGGTGAAGCTTACAGCTAAGGGCGACGGACTCACCTACAAATGGTACTACAAGGACGAAGGAAAGTCTACCTTTACCCGTGCCAAAAGCTTTAAGGGTAACAGCTACAGCGTAAAAATGACCTCAAAAATTAACGGCAGACAGGTTTACTGCGTGGTAAAGGACGAATACGGAAACGAGAAAAAGTCAAAGGTGGTTACTCTTACTTCGTCTCATAAGCTCGGCTCCTGGAAGGTTTACAAAAAGGCTACCGTAGAGTCTGAGGGTATAGAGAGAAGAAAGTGCAGCAAGTGCAGCTATTATAAGGACCGTCCTATCAAAAAGCTGGCCGCAGTATACTATATCACTGTCAATACAGGCTCGGGAAGCTATAAGGTCGGCGTACCCAAAAGCGGAAGCTATAATCTGAAAAATCCCGTTAAAGAGGGCTATACCTTCACAGGCTTTAAGGATTCCAAGGGTAAGGATTTCGCCGGTAAGGGTACAATAAGCAAGAACATAACTGTTACCGCTCAGTGGAAATTAGCGGGAACGAGCACTCTGCAGCAGCTGGTAAAGCGTGCCGAAGCAGGTGTGGACAAAATCTGTATTACCGGAAATATTACCGTAAATGAGCCTGTTTACATTTCCTATAAAACAAAAATATATTCGGACGGGAACTATTCTGTTATCCGTGCCGCTGACTACTCGGGCGATATATTCGTGGTCGGTCTCAATAAGGACGGCAAAAGCGCCACATCTCTCCATCGCTCTGCCGCACTTACTCTCGGCGGCGGTAAGGGAACGCTTACAGTGGACGGTAACAGAGATAAGCTTAAAACTACCGTAAAGGGCAGTGCAGTATTCGTATGTGAAAGTGCAGAGCTTAATATCTATGACGGTGTAAAGATTATCAATAACAAAAAACTCGGAAATGAAAGAGTTTTCAACTTCTCCGATTACATCAGTGATGGCTCAGCCGAGCGTGCGGGCGGTGCGGCTGTTCTTAATCTTAATTCTACCGTAAATATGTACGGCGGACTCATCGATAATAACCTCATAGCCACAGAGCACACCGTTCGCAAAAATGCAGACGGAACTGAATCAATGATTGAGCTTAACGGCTGCGGCGGTGCAGTTTATAACCGCGGTAATTTCAATATGTACGGCGGTACCATCTCAAACAGTGAGGGTCTGCGCGGCGGTGCCTTCTATAACGACCGTGTGGCATATCTTGTATCAGGTAATATTATCGGAAACACGAGCCATTATTACGGTGCAGCTGTCGCTTCCTCATCCTCTATGAATTCTGACCTGTTTATCGGCAGTGAGGGTAAGGGTAAAACAATGCTCTTTAAGGACAACCATTCACACAGAGCAGGCGGCGCACTTTATTCTAATACCAGCAGTCCCATCATCATTTACGGAAACACCGAGTTCGTAAATAACAGCAGCAGTACCAGCGGCGGTGCCATTTATACGGCAGGTCCTCTTACTGTCTCCGGTACACTCTTTGATTCGAACTCCTGTGTCTACAGCGGCGGATCTATTTATCACCACTATACCAAGGCTGAGTTTGAACGCCGTGAGCTGACTCTTAAGGACTGTGAATTTAAAAATAACAGCGCAAATCTCGGCGGTGCGGTAATTCTCAGCGCCTCTGATGCAGTGGCAGAGACAGGTATGGGCACCTTCGCAGACATAGAAGGCTGTAAGTTCGAGGGTAACAGAGCTTTGGCTCTTGACGGCTCAAACGGTAACGGCGGTGCCGTCTATGTAACGAGAAAGAGTGAAGCTGTAATCAAGGACTGTACCTTTGACAGCAACAGTGCAGAAAACAATGCAGGTGCAGTTTCTGTCCACAGCAGCTCTCAGGTAGATATGACTGACTGTAAGCTCAGCGATAACTCTGCGACCTCGGGCGGTGCAGTTTATGCATCCTCCAATGCTTCTCTGGATTTGAAAAACATTTCCTTCGATTCAAACAGCACAAAGCTTACCTCAAACGGTGGCGGCGGTAACGGCGGTGCACTTTATATGTTTGAGGCTGATGTTACCTTCGATAATGTTGTCTTTAAAAACAACAGTGCCGCAAATCACGCAGGTGCCATTTATCTCGGAGCTTCTCCGCTCACATTGGATTCTACCTGTGAATTCACTTCCAATACTGCCGTAAACCACGGTGGTGCCATATATATGACCTATAAGACAGTGGACGGTGTCAAGTACGGCTCCGTGCTTAATGCTACGGATGTCAATTTCGAGAATAACAGTGCAGTAGCAGGCGGTGCGGTCAGCATCCGTTCAGCCTGTCAGGCTGATATTACGGGAGGTAAGCTGACGGGCAACAGTGCGAGCGGTACTGAAATCGACGGCTTCGGCGGCGGTGCCGTTTATGTAGGCTTCGGTACACTTAAGCTTACTGATACGGCTATCACCGATAACAGCTGTGAAGGCCACGGCGGTGCAGTTAATTCTGTAGGCTCTGTAGTAGATATTGATGGAGCTGCTCTCAAAAATAACAGCGCAGCCTCGGGCGGTGCCATAAACGCTATCAGCAATTCTACTCTTACCGTAGTCGGCTCAGAGCTTACGGAAAATGAGTCAACCTATGTAAACTCTGACTATAATAACGAGCTCGGCGGCGGTGCCATCAATATTTCAAAGGGTACTCTTACCGTAGATAGCTGTGTTTTCGACGGTAATAAGACAAATTATTACGGCGGTGCCGTAGTTGCCGCGAGAACGAATGCCTTAATCAGCGGTAATACGGTAGTCAGAAATTCCTCAGGTGCTACAGGTGCGGCTCTTTTCTTCCGCTACAACAGCACGGTAACACTTAAGGATATGGAGATAACCGATAATGTATCCTCATCAAACGGTGTTCTTTATGCTAACTCAAGCACTCTCGATATGATAAATGTCACAGCCGAAGGAAACAGTGCCGCAAACGGCGGTGTGCTTTATACCAGCGGTGCAAGTACAGTAGTAAACATCACTGATTCCTCACTTAACGGAAACAGTGCAAAAAGCGGCGGTACTATGTATGTAGCCGATGCCACTGTAAACATAAACGGCGGTGAACAGAGCAGAAATACTGCAAATCTCGGCGGTGCTGTTTACAACAAAAAGGGTGTTATCGACATCAAGGGCACATCCTTTACTGAAAACAGTGCTGTAAAAACAGCGAGCGGCAGTAACGGTAACGGCGGTGCAGTGTATATGTCAGCGGCTGTTCTTACTACCGATGAGAATACCTCCTTCCTGCGCAATTCAGCTGAAAACCACGCAGGCTCGGCTTATCTTACCTATGAAAATACCACTGTCACCAAAGAGGACAATACTACTGAAACTATCCGGGAGATTTCCGTGCTCGAGTGTAACGGCAGTCTTTTCAGTGAAAACAGTGCTATGGCGGGCGGTGCGGTAAGCATCCGCTCCGACTGTGAGGCTACCTTTAACGGAGCTGTATTCACAGAAAACTCTGCTGAGGGCTATGCCGATGAAAAGGACGGTGACGGAGAAGGCGGCGGAGCCGTTTATGTAGGCTACGGTAAGGCTACACTCAATAATGTAACCGCTACCTCAAATACAGCCTCCGATTTCGGCGGTGTTATCGATGCTGCGGGCGCTACTGTAAAAATCAACGGCGGCACCTACAGTGAAAACAGCACAAACTCAGGCGGTGTTATTTTCTCCACAAGCAAGTCAGATGTTACTGTTACCGATGCAGTAATGAGCGGTAATGAATCTGTTTTCGTTCAGAATACTGATGTTTATGACAATAACATCGGCGGCGGCGCAGTGCAGCACAGAGGCGGTACTCTTACTGTCAGCGGATGTATGTTTGACGGAAATAAGACAGGCTATTACGGCGGTGCTGTTATGGCCTCCGATGCACAGGTTACCATTAACGGAGGAACCGTGGTTAAAAATTCTGAAGGCTCCACAGGTGCGGCTCTTTACTTCAAGGGCTCACTTACTGCTAACCTCACAGACATCGAAATCACAGATAATACAGCAAAGGGCAACGGTGTCGTATATATTAACTACGGTACACTTAATATGACTGATGTTACCGCCACAGGAAACAAGGCATATAACGGCGGTGTAGTTTACGGCAGTAATGCCAGAGCAGTAATCAACATCACTGACTGTACTCTCACAGATAACAGTGCAAGCTCAAACGGCGGTGTAGTATTCTTTGAAAAGGCTACAGCAAACATAAAGGGCGGTACAGTTACAGGAAACTCTGCTAAAAATGGCGGTGTGGCATATTCTAAGGAAGGTGTTCTCTATACCGAAGGCAGTGACATCAGCACTAACAGTGCCACAAGCGGCGGTGCGATTTACACCTATAAGGGTACAGCAGAAATCAAAAATATAACTCTTCAGAAAAATACATCAGCCTCAAACGGCGGTGCCGCATACTTCAATCAGTCCGATGTTACTCTCAGTAATGTTAAGTTTAATGAAAATTATGCCGGCTCCAACGGTGGTGCCGTCGATGCGATCGGTGCGGCAGTAACGGCAGATGAGACGACTGAATTTACATCTAACAGGGCAAAGAATCACGGCGGTGCGGTTTATGTGGTTTATGTCAAGGAGGAGGGAATGACACAAAGCGTTCCTGCAGTCTTTACAGCCACAGGCAGTACCTTCAGCGGAAATGCCGCTCTCGGCGGCGGTGCCGTAAGTATCCGCACAGGCTGTGAGGCCATCTTTAACGGTACAGCCTTTACAGGAAACTCCGTAGAGGGCTACGCTGATGAAAATGACGGCAACGGTGAAGGCGGCGGTGCTATCTATGTGGGATACGGCAAGGCTACCCTCAACGGTGTAACCGCTACCTCAAACACAGCCTCAGATTTCGGCGGTGTTATCGATGCCGCGGGTGCTACAGTGAATATAGACGGCGGCGTTTACTCAGCAAATAAGGCAAACTCAGGCGGTGTTATATATGCTATAAGCAGCTCTGAGGTTACTATTACCGATGCGGTAATGAGCGAAAATGAGTCTGTACACGAAAATACCGATGCACAGAAAATCGGCGGCGGTGCTATTTTCCTTAAAAACAGTACCGCTACTCTGAGCGGAGCTACTCTCGACGGAAACAAGACAGGCTATTACGGCGGTGCTCTTTATGCACTCAAATCCACGGTGAAAATCGACGGACAGAGTGTTATCAGCAATAACAGCGGTGTAACAGGCGGTGCTCTTTACTTCAGAGAGGGCTCGACAGCTACTGTGGAAAACAGCAGTATCAATGATAACATCGCTACAAACGGCAGTCTTTATCAGGTAGGCGGTACACTTACCGTTACAGGTATTAATGCAGAAGGAAATGTGGCGGAAAGCGGCGGTGCGATTCTCGCAAGCACGGACACAGTGTCACAGATAAGTAACAGCGTATTTACGGATAATACTGCCATTAACGGCGGTGCGCTTAATCTCACTGCAAGCACTGCTACGGTTTCAGACTGTACATTCCTGAAGAATAATGCCAAAAACGGTGGTGCTCTTTACAGTAATTCAGGACAGCTCACACTCACGGACACAGTCTTTACCGAGAATAAAGCTCTGACAGGCGGTAACGGCGGTGCATTATACAATGTGGCCGGTACGGTTACTATGACAGGCGATAACAGCTTTACTCTTAACAGTGCCGAAAATCACGGCGGTGCTGTCTATGTATCCTATAAGACCGAGGGAGAGGGCGAAAATAAGACCTACATTCCCGGTGTGGTTAATGCTACGGGCGGCCTGTTTGAAAATAACAGTGCTGTATCAGGCGGTGCCATCAGCCTTCGTACCAGCTGTGAGGTTAACCTTGAAGGAACGGTGCTCAGAAAGAATACTGCCACAAGCACGGAATCAGGCGAGGGCGGCGGAGCTGTATATGCTAATGACAATACCCTCACTCTTTCCGGCGTAACAATAGAGGAAAACTCAGCAGGCTACTACGGCGGTGCTGTGGCCGCGGTAAGTTCACATGTGACGGTAAATGAAAAATCAGTAATCAACAATAATAAGGGTACTACAGGTGTTGCTTTTGATTTCAGAGGTAGCGGAACCTATATACTCGATGATGTGAGTGTAACAGACAATATAGCTCAGGCTGACGGCAGCGGTGTTATTTATATTACAGGCTCAGGCACACTGGATATTACAGCTCTTACCGCTACAGGTAACCGAAATAATAACGGCGGTGTGATTTACGCCAGCAGTACCTCTAAGGTAAAGCTTGCAGACTCTGTACTGAGAGGTAACGAGGCGAAAAATCTCGGCGGTGCTGCAGACTTCCGTTCGAGCGGAACATTCACCGTGAATAACACCCTTTTCGAGGCGAACAAGGCCAAAAAGGGCGGTGCAATCAATGTGTCAACGGACAAGGGAACTGTTACGGTTACGGAAAGCACTATAAAGAATAATACCGCTTCTGAAAAGGGCGGAGCCATCTTCTCGGATAAGGCAGGAAAGATTACCGTATCTGAAAATACGGTAATCGAGGGTAACAGCGCTCCCACAGGCGGTGCAGTTTATCTGGACACAGGTGCGGATTTCACGGTTGCAGATTCTGCTTTCGACGGTAATAATGCTACAGGCGGTGACGGCGGTGCCATTGTCGTAGCTGACACAGGAAAGGAAGCAGACCTTGCCACTAAGCTTACTGCAAAGACATCGAGCTTTAAAAATAATGTCGCCTCTGCCAAGGGCGGTGCGATTTCTACCGACACGGGCAGTCCGAAGCTTATAATCGACGCTTCTGACTGTGTATTCGAAGGAAACTCTGCCACTACTGCGGGCGCAGGTGCCGTAGAGATTCAGAACGGCAACTGTAACAGTGCGACAGATCCCGTAAAGGCGGATATAGTATTTACTGACTGTACATTTAAAAATAATGAGTCAGTGAAATCTACAGGCGGTGCAGTAGAAATCCGTACAAACAGCTGTGCCAAATTCGATGGCATCACTGCCACGGGAAATAAGGCAAAGGCAAACGGCGGTGCTATTTATGTGACCTCTAATTATTCCAGAGCTTACATCACAGGTGAGGTTGAGGTCAGCGGAAATTCGGGTAACGGCGGCAAGGACAGCACCTTCATTTATCTGTACAACAATAACTACACAAATCCTCCCCGCATTTACACCACCTATGCCGAAACAGCTCCCTGGTATACCACAGCTCTTATCGGCGGAAACAGAACAAGCATTACCTTTAATATGGTAACTATGCCTTAATTATAGAGAGGTGACAGTATGAAAAAAATAATTTCTTTAATCGGCGTTCTGCTGTTGACGGCTGTGCTTCTCAGCCTCTGTGCGACGGTTTCCTTCGGTGCCTCCGCATTTCCCAGTGAAACCAATGCCTTTGTGGATGACCACTATGTAGATCCGATTAATCAGGAAAAGCCTTTCTTTGATGTGATTCTTCCCGAAATAGAAAAGAACATCAAAACAAACAACAAGCATTCCATTACTCCTTATTACGATAAAATGCCCGTAGCCAATAACCCTGAAAATTTTCAGGGTTTAGGCTCTACTACCTATGCCAATATCAATGGCAAAAAGGTAACGGCTGAGGCCTTTTACAGAGTACACAATGAGTCCCTCTGCGATCCCAATAACGGTATGGGACTTCTGATTTACCAGTGTATTCAGTATAAGCGTAAGCATCCTACAGAGGATGTGAAGATTACCTTCTCCTCCTACAGAACCTCAGTAACGGCCTCCGTATGCGTTATTCCTACGAGTAAATACTACGGATATATGCGTTCGCTCTACGGCACCAACTACGATGAGCACGGCTTTGTCCGTATTTCCTATATGCTTACTGAGGCAGCGAGAATGGGTATCGAGGTCACGATGATAAATCAGCTCAATTCCTACGGTGTAAAACAGTATAATCCTGCTAAAAAGGCACTCAAGAGCAGAAGCAACCTGAGTCATTACACCTATTTCACTGAGGCTATGGAGGGTGACTGCTACGAAAAGTACGCTCCCGGCAAAAAGGTCGCCGAATACCTCAGATATGTAAAGGTAGGCTGGAATGTTACCGATAAAACCAGCGATATGCAGCATGTCAAGAGTGCTACCGTTTCTCACTATCTTGCCACTGACGGTACGGAGCATAGAAATGCGGTTTTCTTCGGCAGTGCGAACTTAGACGAAAATAACTACATCGGTGCCAACGGTAATAACAGCTCACAGTCAGGTGTTATCATTTCCGACCACAGTGAGCTTTACCGTGTAACCTATAACTATATGCAGTTAATGCGTAAGTATCAGGGAAAAGAGCAGATGTTTGAGCTTCGTAAGTATATGAATGAAGCCAACAACAAGCAGATAGCTCTGATAAAAAGCGGCAGAGAAAATGAAATTCCCAAGGATGAGCAGATAGTTTATCTGGGCGGTAAAAACGATCCCGTCTTTGAGCTTTATTTCACTCCCTTCGGCGGCGGTGCCGACTCCTGGGATACCGATGCCAATCCTATATGTAAATATGCCGAAAAGCTCGCTAAATCTACGGATTATGTGGAGGTTATATGGAATGAGTTCGGCTATGGTGACTGCCTTTTAGGCGAGAGAATGTCTGATATGTTTGAGCAGGCCTTCTGTAATAATCCGAACCCGAAAAATAAAATCGCCATCCGTGTGGATGACTTTAATACTGATGAGATACAGAGGCTTTCTCTCGGCAGTGAGATAGGCTACCGAAGCATAAAGGACGGCTCAGGTATACACTCGAAGGACCTTATGTTTAACTATGTAGAAAAGGGAAAGCGTCACAGAGTATCGCTTCTGACCTCCTGTAACTTCTATATGATAGCCTTTAATTACCGTACAAATTCTATGCTTGTAATCAATGAAACCGACGAGAGCGGCGGCAATTTCTATAAGATTATGGGTGAGAAGTACTCCTACGGTATGATTGATAAGGAGCTTATGGTGGAAACTCCCGAGCTTGCTCTCGAAGCAGGTGACAGCTATAAGCTTAAAGCCGTTTATTCAGGTAAAAAGACTCTTAAATGGTCATCAAGCAAAGAAAGTGTAGCCACTGTAGATAAAAACGGAAAGGTCAAGGCTCTTAAAACAGGTAAGGCAAAAATCACCGTTACCGACGGTAAAAATTCCTATACTGTAGATGTTAATGTCGTAAAGTGTATGGACTGTCATAATACGGACGGACTCAGATGCAGTACGGACGAGCAGTACATCTTAGGTAAAAAATACGGCAGTATGCCTCTTACCTTTGAGGCGGAATTTTCAGTGGAAGCAGATAAGCTCACGGGTACTACCACACTTCTGGGCAGTGACGGTATGTTTGATCCCGCACTGGTATTCTCACTTAATAAATCAGGAAATCCCAGAGTAGCCATCCGTGCCAAGGCAGACTATTCCAAGCAGGATGTTTACATTTTTAAAAATGTAAATGTGGCTACGGGCGAAAGGGTGCACCTTTCCATAGTAATGGATACAGCCAATAAAAAGATGCACTGCTATGCGGACGGAAAGCTGGCACAGACCATAAAAACCTCCACCATAAAGTCCTTTACGGAAAAGCACAATCCCGTTATCGGCGGCGACCACAGAAACGGAAATGCCACCTATTTCAGGGGTATAATGTACTCTGCAGCCGTATGGTCTGATATCCGTACAGCCAAAGAAATCTCTAAGGACTTCAAGGACGGTATAAGCTATACGGATAAAAACTTACTTGCCGCCTATGATCTGGCTCAGTGTAAAAAGCATATAAAGACAGATCTTTCTGCTAAGGGCAATGACCTGGAGTATATGAAATTCTGGCTGAGTGAAAATGAAGTGAAGCCTGTTACCGACTATGAGTACTCCTTTGCAGTTATCGGTGACACACAGACTATGTGTGAAAAGGATCCCGAGGCTATGGAATCCATATACGACTGGCTCGCAGCAAACAAGGACAGTCAGAAGATCTCCTATGTTATCGGCTTGGGCGATATTACCGACGACAGCACCGATACAGAGTGGCAGAGGGCAAATAAATATATCAGTAAGCTCAACGGTAAAATTCCGTATGCATTGGTACGAGGAAATCACGACGACTGGGACGACTTTAACAGAAACCTCCATAACGGCTTTTATGAGAAGACCGTAGAGGGAATGATGAAGCCCGGAACGATTTCTCTTACTGACAAAAATCAGCCCGGCCTCGTAAAGACCACACAGAACGGAAAGACGGTTTATCTGACGAAGGAAGGCGACACTCCCGAGGGCGGAAAGGTTAAGGGCGACCTTACCAATTCCTACCGCTACTTCAATATCCAGGGTACAGATTATCTCATTATGACTCTCGACTTTGCTCCGACAGAGGCTACTCTCGACTGGGCAAACAAGGTCATCAAGGCTCATCCCGATCACAAGGTTATCGTAGCCACTCACGCCTATATGTACCGTGACGGTACCACCATCGATGACGGCGACTGCTATCCTCCCACCTATTACAGCGGATATAAAAATCAGCAGAACGGTGACGATATGTGGAAAAAATGCTTCTCCAAGCACGAAAATGTGCTTATGGTGCTTTCGGGACACGATCCATGGCAGCATATTGTTTACCGTCAGGATAAGGGAGAAAAGGGCAATACAGTAACACAGATGCTTATCGATCCCCAGTATGTGGACCTTAATAACGGTGCCACAGCTATGGTAGCGATGTTCTATTTCTCAAATGACGGCAATACTCTTACTGTCCGTTATTATTCCGTAGAAAAGGACTGCTACGGCTCACCGCTGAGCCAGTTTACTATCGATCTTGACGAGCATAAGCACACCTATGATGAGATAAGCTCCTCTAAGGCAACACCCGACAAAAACGGTAGTATCAAATATAAATGTACCACCTGCGGTCAGAGTAAAACCGAAAAGGTATATTCACCTAAAACCGTAACCCTTTCCGAAACCAAGTATACCTATAACGGAAAGACAAAAACTCCCTCTGTAACCGTAAAGGACAGCAAGGGAAAGAAGCTGAAAAAGGGTACGGATTACACTGTCACATATTCCGAGGGGCGAAAGAAGACAGGTAAGTATACAGTCAAAATTACCTTTAAGGGTAAATACAGCGGAACTAAAAAGAAGACCTTTACCATAGTTCCGTCAAAGACTAAAAAGCTTACCGTTACACCTGCTACCGCCTCAATCAAAGCAAGCTGGAAGAAGGTAACAGGTGCAAGCGGCTACAGGGTAGAGCTTCTCAACTCCAAGGGTAAGGTTATCAAAAAGGATCTTACCAAGGAAACTAAGGCCTCCTTTAAAAAGCTTTCTAAGCTTACAGCATATAAAATCAGAGTAACGGCATACAAGACCATAAATAAAAAGAGAGTCTATGCCAAATCCTCGGTTACGGTAACCACCTCCACTGCTCCGGCAAAGGTGACCTTTAAAAGCGTAGCGGCAGGACCTTCCAGAGCCACTGCCTACTGGCAGACGGTACAGGGCGCTTCGGGCTATGAGGTTCAGTATTCGACCTCAAAGAAATTCAAAAGTGCAAAGAAGGCAACTGTTAAAAACGGCTCAGCAAGATATACTGTTATCAGAGAGCTGAAAAAAGGTAAAACCTATTACTTTAAGGTCAGAGCATTTACCACCGTGAGCGGAAAGAAGGTTTACTCGTCCTGGAGTACAGTGAAAAATGTAAAGGTTAAATGAATGATAAACACCGTCAGTGCTGAAAATCTGACGGTGTTTATTGCTTTTTTATTATTGTAAAACAGATTAAAGTGTGTTAGAATGTTTAAAATGAAAGGTAGTGACGGCTGTGCTGCATAAATATAATTACAGACACAACCTCACCGTTCCCTTGCCTGACGACGAAGTGATAAACGGACAGGGCTGCGGAGAGGTCGCGAAAATGAAATACGGCTTTTTCCCTATGTCCTATAACGGCTGTGAAATGATAGCACTTCATAACAGTATGGTTCTCAGAGGGGAAAAATCCTCGCTCAGAGAGGTATGCCTCGAAATGTATCCACGCTGTCAGTCGCTGTCGGGGCTTTTAGGCTCGAATCCATACCTTTTAGGCTCTTTTTATAAGAGAAGGGGAATAAGCTGCCGTATGACCTTGAGGTATGACGATTTCTTTGACAGCCTGGATAATGTAAAGGTGGCAGTTCTTTCCTTCTGGTGCCCCCATAAGCCTTTTAAAGGCCTTCACACCGTGGCAGTGCAGAAGGAAGGCCACAAAATCAAGGTCTATAACCGCTATAATAACCGTGACTATCCCTACATCTACCCGTCGAGGGCGGAGCTTTTGCCCCATAAAACGGACTTTATATGCGGCTATTTAGTAGAGGAGGAAAAATAAAAAATGGATAACGAAAAATCACCGCTTACTCAGCAGAACACCTTCCTCGGCAAGGTGAAAAAGCTTATCGGTGTCGAGCCGGGAACCAAGCTCAAGCCGATGATTGCCTATAACTCAGCTATTTTCTTTTCGGGAGGCGGACCCTATGTTATGGGTAATTTCCTGCTTCCCTTCCTTACGAAGGTAGAAGGACTTCAGGCTGACCAGTATGCCACAGTGCTTCTGTGCTCATGTATCTGCGACGCCATCACCGATCCCGTTATGGGTATTATAACCGACAGAACAAGGCATAAGGACGGCAGACACCGCCCATATCTCAAATTCGGTGTCCTTCCGGCTATGGTTGCCTTTCTCCTGATGTGGAACTCCTTCGGTCTTTCTGCTTCGGCAGGTCCTCAGAGTAATAAGGTTATGCTTTACTACATATTTGCCTATATGTTCTATAAAACCGTAAGCACTATGATTATGGTGCCTCACACGGCTATGCTCCCGGGCATCGCACCGACTTATCATCTGCGTACGCAGTTTAACGGTGTCAAAACTATTATGGACGCTATGGCATCCTATTCGTCCTTCTTTGTAGCTGCCTTTGTTTTAGGCGGTGTAAACGGACTTTTCGTCACTCCCTCCTTCGGTCCCGAGCACAGAGGAAGATTTACTCTTATGTCCGTTATTCTCTGCCTGTGGACGAGTCTGCCTCTTATCTTTACCTATAAGGGTACACGAGAGGAAAGCTCAGCAGATCAGATCAATGAAAAGCTCGATCTTCACGAGTTTTTCGGTCAGTATAAGGATGTTATCAGAAACAGAGTTTTCCGTCAGTATTTCCTTTTCGGCTTTATTATGCTTTTAGGTTCATCCTTCGTTTCACAGTGTATGTACTATTTCCTAGAGACCGTTTACCACCAGGAAAAGGACTATAATATGATTATTATGCTTCAGGGTATCGGTGAGGCTCTCGGCTTTTTTCCTGCATATATGCTCTCTATCAAGAAAAACAAACAGCTTCCCGCCAAGGTCTTTATGCCCGTGGCAGTTTCGGCTCTCGGTCTCGCCTGGCTCGGCAGAAACAGCGGTAATATGTTCATAATGTTCATCGTCGAGTTTATGTACGGCCTCGGCCTCGCAGGAATGTCGAGTGTGCAGAATAATATTTTCCCCGATGTTACCGATGTGGATGAGCTTATCACGGGACAGAGACGAGAGGGCGTTATTTCCACCTTCTCCACCTTTACCAAAAAGTTCGTAAGCGGCTTCGCAGGCTTCGGTGTAGGTAATATTCTCCGCTGGTTCGGCTATGATACACAGCTCGAGGCGGCTATGCAGACCGAAAGAGCAGTAAACGGTGTGGCTATCTGCTTCACCCTTATTCCGATGGCATTCCTGTTCCTTTCCTTCCTGTCCATTATGAGATATAACCTCACTAAGGATAAGCTCGATTTCATAAAAGCTAAAATCAAGGAAAAGAAGGAAAATGGCTTCGTAGAGGTTACCGACGAGGAAAAGACGGTATTAGAAAGCATTTCAGGACAGAAATTCGAAAATATGTGGATAGGTCGGAGCGAAAAGGTTAAGGCAGAATAAAAAATATAACAAGCAGTTTTTTATGAACTGCTTGTTTTTTTATATGTTCAGTTTTTGGTTTTAGAAAGGAAGATTATATTAGTTATAATTCCCACTGCTATCTGTATCCATATTCCTGCTTCACCGAAAGGCAGGAAAGCGAAAAATGTATTCAGTAACAGCACCGTATTTATTATCAGAGAAGCTATTGAAAACATCTTAAGACTGCCATATAGCTCTTTGCTTCTTAAAATGAAAAAAGACCACAGCAAGGATGATGCGCACGGCAGTACTATTACACAGAACAGTATCGCAAAGCCTATGGAATCATCAGGCATTAAAACCGGTGCGGCAAGTAACACAAGGTATAATAAACAGCAGGCACAGGTAATTGCCGATAGTATACGGAGTGCTTTTTTCATATCTTTCAGCTCCTTTCTTTACAGTGAAAATTTACCTGACGGCAAAAAGGGGACTACATTTGTGCTTTCACGGCAGAAGGGAATCACTTCGTTAATGAAAGCATCGGAATCGTCAGAGGTAAAAATAACTTTAATGACAGACCTGTTCATTTTTTTCTTTCCTTTTCTGTTCTGTTTTAAAATATCAGTCGAGAAATACAGGTAATAGGTGTTTCCCTCGCCTCTGGTCTGCCCACTGTAGCTTATACCGAAATCTTTGATTTCAGACCACATATATTCTTTAGTGCCGAAAAAGCTTTTGCAGAGGACGCCTTCTTTGCTTATCGCAGTCTTTTTGAAAAATTCATTGAAGGAAAACAGGATAAAATACCCCATTACACCTAACCAGAGCAGCATAAAGATGTTTCCGAAAATATCCGCAGGCTCAGTCGCTTCCTCTAAGGACAGGTCAGAAAAAAACAGAGTAGCTCCTGAGGCAAAAAGAAAAACAGACATAGTGCCGGTAAGCAGAAAAGTAAGCTTCTTTGAAATAATTATTTCACCATCATTCTTTTTTATCATACTTTCACCTTCTTACAGTTCAATAATACCATTCACCGTAAACCTTGTCAATTAAGAATTATTATCATAAATCCACCCTCCTCCGAATATATTTCTTACAGAAACAAATGTCAGGAGATGTGATTTATGCCTATGGAAATAAAAAAAGATACCTTTTCCTTCTGCGAGCTTTTCACCCGGAGTAAATGCGAGCAGGCGGTAAGCCTTGAAATTAATCTGCCCGACTACTGCTCGGACATAAAAAAGATACTCAAATGCACCGTGACGGCAGGTGTTTCCAATGTGTCCGTGTCGGGTGAGAATGTAAATCTTTCGGGTACAGTAGTAACACGGCTTATATATGTGGGAGAAAACGAAAAAATTGACTGCTTCGAGCATACGGATGCCCTTTCCTGCAGTACCCGCATAAAGGATATGCCCGAAAATCCGATGATAAGGGCAGTTACCAGAACCGACTACATAAACTGCCGTGCACTCAGTCAGCGCAGAATAAGCGTCAGCGGAAGTATCGGTGCCTCGGTTTATGTTTACCGAGAGAATAAAAAGGAATTTCCCTGCCGTATCGAGTCACCGGATATGGAATGTAAAACAGAAAAAAGGACTGTCTCCGACCTTATATGCCAGGTAGAGAAGACCTTTGATTTAAGTGAGACTATAGCTCTCGATAAGGATAAGGAGGACATCGGAAAAATCCTGAGAAGCGACTGTAGAGTGAAGCTCGAATCTAAAAAAGCAGTAGCGGATAAGCTTCTTATAAAGGGTGAGCTGTGCTGTGAGATACTTTATACAGACAGCGAAAAAAATAACATAGTGAAAATCTGTCATTCTATGCCTGTAAGTCAGATTCTGGGAGTTGGCGGTGTCACGGATAAAAGTGACATAGAGCTTTCACTTTATCCCTCACAGTTCACTGTTTCGGCGAAAAACGATTCCGCCGGCAGATGCCGTCTGCTGGAGTTTGCTGCCAGAGTAAGTGCCGCTGTCAGATGCAGAGAGGATAGGGAAACGGAGCTTATAAAGGACTGCTATTCCACTAAGTATGAGGTGGCGGCAGATTATAAAACCGCCGAGCTTTATTATTGTGCCTTTAACGGTGAAAAAGAGATTCCCTTTGAGGAAACTCTTGATTTCTCCGACACTGAAATAAAGGAAATAAAGGATATGTGGTGCAGCGGCGGAGAGTGCCGTATGACGGGAAAGGAAGACAAGGCAGAGGGCCGGTGTGATTTCCTTCTTCACGGAATATTTACCGATGATAATAACAGCTACCGCTACGCCGAAAAGAATCTTTCCGCCAGGGTTTCTGTACCGCTTAAGGCCAAGGGTGATAAGGTAAGCTGTGACTGTGATATAACCGTAACCTCACTCGACTGGTCCGCAGCAGATAAAGGAAGAATCAAGATAAAGGGCTCGGTTTTACTTAATTGCTATGCTTCAGTGTGTAATGAAAGCAGATTTTTGTTCGGCTTACAGCAGAGCGAAAAGGAAAAGGAACAGAAATATCCTGCTCTGTGCATTTACTATGCGGATGAAGGAGAGAAAATCTGGGATATAGCCAAGCGCTATAATACCACCGAAGCTCTCATAAGGAGTGAAAATGATCTTAAGGGCGAAAAGACTGATAAGGCGGCTATGCTGATGATTCCCTGCGTGTAAAGTAAAAAATTAAGGCTGTCCGCTTCTGAGTGAACAGCCTGTTTTTATTATTTAAATAGGATAAAATATGCAGTGCATCCGATACACAGCGTCTGTAAAATTATAATCACGGGAAGTCCCACCATAAATTTTTTGTGAAGGGTTTTATGCCTTATGAGCTTCATAGTGATGTACTCACTGACGGCACCGCCGAAAAGCGCCAGGGTGAGGAGCGTGGCCTCAGGGACACGGCGCATATTCCTTTTAGCGAAAAGCTTATCCAGAGCCGTGATAATAAAGGTAATAAGAGAAATGGCGGCAAAATAGGTAAGTGTCGCCGCAGCCAGCTTATCCATTGTTGTTACTGATGAGTTTAAGGTCGCCTTCGGTCAGAAGCACATAGGTACCTCTTTCTCTCTCCTTGAGGTAATTTGTGTTTACGGAAAAAACGGAAGCACAGTTCGGACACACGGAAATGTAAATATTTTTATCTTCGCCCTTGATTTTTGCCACAAGTGTGGTATCCTTTGTAGTGAAAAGTCTCATCGAAACGAGCTCATTACAGCAGGGACAGGTGACATTATTGGTACTACCCCCGTCAAGAGCAGAAATTTTATTGTGATTTTTAATTGCCATAGGTTATTCCTCCTTAGGGTGACGATAATCGAACCTTATTGGATTCGACTGCCGCCACCTTACATTCTATTTTAATTTGTTTTCAGTCTTATGTCAAGAGGAAGTGAATTTTATGAAAAGATTTATACTGATTTTTTCTTTTATACTGGTGCTTTTCTGCTCCTGCGGAAAAAACGATAATCTGAGCCCCTATGTAAATGGAACGGCTTTGCAGACTGAGGTATCGTCATCAGAAAAAGCTACTACAGAAAAGCTGAAGGCGGAAAATTTCGTGTCTTCTCCCTCTGAAACTACGGCAGTTCAGTCTGCCGTAAATCAGCAGGCCTCCTCTCTCTTTTCTGCCTCATGGCTGAGCTACATCGAGCTTTCATTAGTCAGCGGAAGAAATACTGCGGAAAGCTACACTGCCTATATTGACGGAATATTCGATAATATGAAAAAGGTGGGTATTACCGATGCTTTTGTTCAGGTGAGGCCCTTTGCCGATGCCTTCTATCCCTCTGATATTTTTCCGTCCAGTGCATACATAGCATCAGAGCAGGGCGGAGCTTTGCCCTTTGATGTTTTCGGACTTATTGCGGAAAGAGCGAAGCTTAAGGGGCTTTCCGTTCACGCCTGGATTAATCCCTACAGAGTCAGCAGCGGAAATGATATTGAGGCTCTCTCTGAGAAAAATCCTGCCCGTCAGCTGTATAAGGAAGGAACGAATGAGGATGTTGCCGTAACGGAGAAGGGTATTTACTTCAATCCTGCCTCTGAAAGGGTGAGAAAGCTTATTACTGACGGTGTCAGGGAGCTGATGGAGAAATACGACATAAAGGGTATACATATCGATGATTATTTTTATTTCGAGAACTGCGGTGATTTCGATGCCCGTCAGTACAGTGTATACACCTCCCTTGGCGGTAATCTTGACCTTGCCGACTGGAGAAGAGAGAATGTAAGTGTCCTTCTTTCTGCACTTTATTCTGCCGTCAAAAGCTTTGGTGAGGATAAAATCTTTTCCGTAAGCCCTGCCGGAGACATAGCAAAATGCTACAATGAAGGCTATGCCGATGTCTACCTCTGGTGCCGTGAGGAGGGCTACTGTGATATGATAATACCGCAGCTTTATTTCGGCTTTGAAAATGAAAAGCGTCCCTTCACTCGCTGTCTTGAGGACTGGATTTCTCTCTGTAAGGACGGTAATGTGAGGCTTGTACCGGGCCTTGCACTCTACAAGGCAGGACAGGAGGATGTCTATGCACTTTCAGGTAAAAACGAGTGGCTGAATAACAGCGACATTATTGCCCGTCAGGTAGAGGTTATCAGACAGAAAAAATGTCACGGCTATGCTCTTTACAGCGGTACATACATTGATTTTAATGAAAAATCCTTTGCCGAGGAGTTAAATAATCTTAAAACTATGGTATATTAAGGCTTTATGTGATACAATAAATAGAATTAATTCTACGGACGGTAAAAAATGAAAAAGATTAAACTGATTATTTCTGCCATCTGCGTCAGTCTGGCCATAATTATCTGCGCAGTAATGGTGCATCTTTCAAATAAAAACTTCGTTGAGGATGTTTTTATAGGCAATGACATCGGGCACGGAGTGGATGAATATCTCCTGAGTCAGGGCTATGTGAAATTTCCCGAAAAGGAAAAGGGCGTATGGCTGGTGGAAAACACAGATGCTGATTTCGACAGGGACAGCGAAAAGCTCAATAAAGCGCTCACGGCACTGGAAAAATCCTTCT
Source organism: Clostridia bacterium (assembly GCA_017436375.1). Taxonomy (GTDB): domain Bacteria; phylum Bacillota; class Clostridia; order Oscillospirales; family Acutalibacteraceae; genus UBA6857. The sequence continues at coordinate 20,657 of JAFSDF010000122.1, forward strand.
TTGATACGGTGTTTCTCCGCAGTGAGTATTTTTCAGCTGTGAATGAGGAGCTGACGCTTGCAGATAACATAGCAAAAATCGAAAACATTTCCTCTCTTTTAAAAGAGCAGAAGAAAAAAGTTTATCTTGAAATGCACACGGACCTTGGGGAAGATGCTTTTCGGGAGGCCGCTGCCGTCTGTGACGGTATCGTTCTGCGTAACGATAAAAAAATGAGCCATGAAAGATTCAATTTCCTTCTTTCCAAGGCTGTCAGAAGCATAAGAAAATATAATGAGGAAATTAAAATACTTGTCCATCTTTCCTTTGATTATGATATTTCTAAGCTCAACAAAAAAACTGTGGACGGTGTGTGTACCCTTATCGATGAAAAGGCTGACTTGAAAGCTCTCGCTCTGTGGGATAAGACACTCAAGCTTTCCGACAGCAGCTTTTACTGCACGGTGGATGTGAATGTCGGCAAAAAGTCGGCAAAGCTTCCTCTCACTGCCGCCTATGAGCTGAGGGACTGCGAAAGCCTGCAGGCAGTAGTTTTTTCATCTTTAAAGGGAGTGACCAAGGATACGGAAGGAGCCTTTTCGGCTGCAGAGGAATATTTCACTAAGGGCATAGTTCCCGATATAGCCCTACGCAGTCTCGGTATCACAGGCTATGACGGCTCGCTCACGGAAACGAATCTTTTCAGTACGGAGATAGAAATATGCGGCTCGAGTCTTTATCCCTGCTATATCAACGGCGAGAAAATCAATCTCGGTGAAAAGGGCAGTAAAAAAATCACCTTCAATCTTTCAGAGGGTGAAAATGAGTTTACCGTCAGCCAATGCGGTGAAACAGTAAAATACAGAGTAAAAATGAACTTCGACGGAGATATTATCCGTACAGTTATGCCCGGTGAGAGTCTTACGGTTCAGCCGGGAGAGAAAATTACCGTAACTGTTATAGCCTACAGCGGTGCAGACATTACCGTTAAGCTCGGCACCAAGGAATATAAGGCAAAGTGTGAAGAGGGTACAGGCACAGGCTATGCGGCATTTACGGCTAAAATAAAAATGCCCCAAACCCGTGAGCAGGTAGAGTCCCTCGGTATGATTTCCGTTATCGGCTCCGTAGGTGAAAGGACCGTTCAGCAGAAGGGCGCCATGATTTACTGCGGTGAGGAGATGACTGCTCTGCCGACTCAGCCTACAGAGAAAGAGGAGACTACCACAGCCGTTCAGCTGGGAAATTATGTTCAGGAGCTTATCGGTGACCGCTACGAATATACGGTGCCCTACACCACTCAGCCCTATACACCGCCTACCACCGTTCCCCATAATCCCATATATGAATCTATGACGGGTAATGTGATGTGTATAGTTACCGAGCCTTATGCGGATACGAGACCGCTCGTTTATAACGATGACACCTATGTTCCGTCATATTCCACTCTCGTTCAGGGGACTATGGACTATGTGACGGCCAAAAGCAGTGCCTTTAACAGTGATGAAAACGAAACAGTTTACTTCTACGAGCTTGCCTCGGGCAGAAAGGTAAAGTGTGACCATGTACAGCTCGTAAATTCAGCTATGAATAATAACAGTATATCTGTCGTATCCTCTACGGCTGAAAACGGTACTCTTACCCTGAAGCTGAAAACTGACTGGAGGGTGCCCTATGCCATTACTCACACTCCGCAGAATTACTACTCTGCCTACGGCAGCAAATATAATCTGAGCTCCTTTAATGCAGGCTATATACAGATAGATTTTTACCATACAGCCTCCGCTTCGGGTAATGCGGACACGAAGGGCAGTAATGTAGTGTCCTCCGCCTCCTGGAGTGTTTCGCAGAATGAAAATAAAGCTACCCTTTATATGCCTCTTATCACCGCAGGTAAATATTACGGTACCTCCGTGGAGTATGATGCCGAGGGCTATATGATAATAAAAATACACAATAAGCCCCAATCACTGCAGGGTGCGGTAATTCTTCTCGATCCCGGTCACGGCGGTGAGGATCCGGGTGCTCTGGGTATCGGTGAGCAGGTCCGTGAAAGCGACATCAATATTGCCGTGGCCTATGCGGCGAGGGATGCTCTGCGTGCCAAGGGTGCTACCGTTTATCTTACGAGGCCGGGTAACGAAACCCTGTCTCTCGATGAAAGAAAAAATATTGCGCAGAGTGTGGAGCCTGACCTTTTTGTCAGTATTCATTCCAACGGCTCTGAAAATAAAAATGCCATCGGCACTGCCGTTTATTACTACAAGGGCTTTTCACAGCCTCTGGCGAATAACATTTACGGCGAAATGATAAAGGTTTTCAAAAATAATCTTTACTACGGCAGACAGGACCTTTATGACGACCTTTCCGACGGAGCAAGATATTATCCCTTCGCCGTGACGAGAATAGAGGACTGTCCGAGTGTGCTTATTGAAACAGGCTATGTGACCAACGATGCCGAGTGCTATAAGCTTATAGAGTCCTCCACTCATCAGCTTTTCGGACAGGCCATAGCCGACGGCATAGAGAAAACACTGCTATCTTAGCATAAAATATCTTGCCGCCAGCATAGCGATGACCGAGGGGATGCCTCCCAGAGCACTGACGGCGAGGGTTATGCCGTTTATGCCGAGGACTATACCCGTCATCTGACTGAGGACATTGACGGCGAAAAGAGAGCCTATTCCCGAAAGGGAGGAAAGAAAAAGACAGCGGAAAAAGTGGCGTGATTTTACGAAAATTCCCACCATAATAACTGCCGAAATAATCAGGCAGATAATCATAAATGTTGTCTGACTACCCATAAAAACCTCCTTGCGTTTTTGCTTTTTAAAGTGTATAATATATGATATGATTCAGGAGAGTGATAATATGAAAATTTTAAAGCTTACACCCGCCGTTAAGGACTACATCTGGGGCGGAACGAGACTTTCGAGAGAATATGACATAGTTTCCTTCGCTGACAGACAGGCTGAGGCATGGGTGCTTTCTTGCCACGAGGCAGGGGAGAGCATCGTCGAAAACGGTGACTTTAAGGGCAGAAGCCTTTCCGATGTGCTTAAAAATGAGGGCAAAGGCTGGCTCGGTAAAAACTGTGAGAGATTTTCAGATTTCCCTATTCTTATAAAGCTTATCGACGCCAAGGATAACCTTTCCGTTCAGGTACATCCCGATGATGAATATGCTCAGCGTGTGGAGGGTGAGTACGGCAAGACCGAGGCCTGGTACATAGTGGACTGTGACGAGGATGCAGAGATCATCTACGGCTTTAAAAAGGATGTTACAAGCGAGCAGTTCAGAAAGAGCATTGAGGAAAACACCCTTCTGGACTATGTAAACAGAGTAAAGGTAAAAAAGGGTGACATTTTCTTCATCGAGGCAGGTACTCTCCACGCTATCTGTAAGGGTATCCTTTTGGCTGAGGTACAGCAGAACTCAAACACCACCTACCGCGTTTACGACTACGGCAGATTACAGAACGGCAAGCCCCGTGAGCTTCACATCGAAAAGGCTATCGATGTCACAAGCACCAAGGCTATTCCCGCTGACGGCAAGCCTCAGGGCGAAACAGAAAAGAAGGACGGCTACAGCGAAACACTTCTCTGCTCCTGCGAGCTTTTCACCGTAAAGAGACTCGATGTAGAGGAAAAAGCCGCTCTTAAAGCAGACGAAAGCTCCTTTATTTCACTCGTTGCTCTCGAAGGTAACGGTGTTATTATGCACGGAGACAGTTGTGTAACTCTTTATAAGGGTGAAAGTGTGTTTATTCCCGCAGGTCTCGGTGAGGTAGAGATTTTAGGTGCTGTTACGGTGCTTGAGACCAGAGTGTAAGAAATTTCTTGACAAACGCTAATAACAGTGCTACTATATAATCATAAAATATCTTCAGGGCGAGGTGCAATTCCTCACCGGTGGTTACAGCCCACGAGCCGGAGAATACTCCGCGCAGATTCGGTGTGATTCCGAAGCCGACGGTACAGTCCGGACGAAAGAAGAAAAAATACTTAACTGTGTTTTTCGCCTATGGTATTTTTACCGTAGGCGTTTTTTCTTGGAGAGTTTTAGAATATCTCTTTAAAGGGTGAGAATTATGAAAGAAAACAAAAAATCAATGAAGTCCGTTTATATGCTCTGTATAATCGGTATGCTCTCGGCAGTAAGCTTCGTGCTGTTTCTCTTTGAGTTTCCCGTTATACCCTCTCTCGGACATCTGAAGCTGGATTTCAGTGATGTGCCCGCTATGGTTTCGGGCGTGCTTTTCGGGCCGGTGTCTGCCATAGTGGTTGAGCTTGTGAAAAACCTTATCGAGCTTATCGTTAAGGGTGTGGGAACACAGATGGGCTACGGAAATCTGATGAATTTCCTCGTAGGCTGTGCTTATGTGGTGCCCTTCTGTATCGTTTACCGCAGAATGAAAAAGAATGACGGCTTAAAGAGTCTGCTTTTTTCCTGTGTGGCGGGTACGGTTACGATTTTAGTGGTAGGCTTTTTTGCTAATTATCTCATCGCTCCGCTTTTCTTTAAGCACTTTTTAGGTATCACTCTCGATGAAGCAGGTATATGGGCGGCTGTCTGGGGTGCTACTGCCGTAAACGGCATAAAGGGTGTGATGCTGTCCGTAATCAGCTATCCTCTCATCCGTGTGGTTATCGACAGACTTAAAAAATATGTGAAATAAAAAAACTTTTCTCTCACATATTGACAACAGACACTTAAATTGTTATACTACTTCGGTAAATTAAATATTTCCTTATTGAGAGTAGCAGAGGGAACAGGCCCGTCGAAGCTCGGCAACCTGCGTAAAGCAAGGTGCTAAATCCTGCGGTATGACCGAAAGATAAGGTTTAATCTGCGGTCGGAGAATGCACATACCGACCGCTTTTGTTTTGTAAGGATTATTGATTTATAGAGAATTTTAAAGAAAGAAGGAATTTATAATGGCAAAGCATCTTTTTACATCCGAATCCGTAACACAGGGACATCCCGATAAAATCTGCGATCAGATTTCCGATGCAGTCTTAGATGATATTTATGCTCACGATCCTATGGCAAGAGTAGCCTGCGAAACCACAGTTACCACCGGTCAGGTGCTCGTTATGGGTGAAATCAGCTCTACCTATAAGCCTGATGTGGCCAAGATTGCCCGCAAGGTTATCTGCGACATCGGCTATGACAGCGGTGATAAGGGCTTCGACGGTAATGCCTGTGCAGTATTGGTTGCTCTTGACGAGCAGTCACCCGACATCGCTCTCGGTGTAGACAAATCTCTCGAAAGAAAGGGCGGCGAAGAGGACGAATATAATATCCACGGTGCAGGTGACCAGGGTATGATGTTCGGCTTTGCCTGTGATGAAACAGAGGAGCTTATGCCCCTTCCCATTTCTCTGGCTCATAAGCTGGCTAAGAGACTTACCGAGGTAAGAGAAAACGGCACTCTGCCTTATCTGCGTGCAGACGGTAAAAGTCAGGTGACCGTAGAATACGAGGACGGAAAGCCCGTGGCAGTGACTGCTGTGGTCGTTTCCTCACATCACAGTGCCGATGTTGAACTGGCTCAGATCAGAGAAGACATCACCGAGCTCGTTATCAAGCCTATCATTCCCGCTTCACTTATGCGTGAGGATACAAAGATTTTCGTTAACCCCACAGGCCGTTTCGTAACAGGCGGTCCTCAGGGCGACAGCGGTCTTACAGGCAGAAAGATTATCGTTGATACCTACGGCGGTTATTCCCGTCATGGCGGCGGCGCATTCTCAGGTAAGGACCCCACTAAGGTGGACAGAAGTGCCGCCTATGCCGCACGCTATGTGGCAAAGAACATCGTAGCCGCAGGCCTTGCCTCCAAGTGTGAGGTACAGCTCGCTTACGCTATCGGTGTAGCTAAGCCTGTTTCCGTAATGGTTGACACCTTCGGCACAGGTAAAATCAGCGACGAGGAAATCAGCGTTATTATTGATAAGGTATTTGACCTTCGTCCTGCCGCTATCATCGACACTCTTAAGCTTCGTGCTCCCATCTACCGTCAGCTTGCCGCTTACGGCCATGTGGGCAGAGAGGATCTCGATGTTCAGTGGGAAAAGACAGACAAGGTAGCTGAGATCAAAGCACTCGCAAGCATCTGAAAATGAAAACAACGGAGCTGTCAAATCAGCTCCGTTTTGCAGAATTACACGAAACCGAAAGGGGAATAATGATGAAAAAGATACTGGTAACAGGCGCTTCAGGCGGTATGGGTAAGGCTATATGCTCCCTTCTTACCGACAGGGGCTATAAGGTTTACGGTATGGATTACCGTGAGGATGATACTGTGAAGGCAGACAAATTCTGGCAGTGTGATGTTACGGATACTGACTCCGTAAAAGAAGTTTACGAAAAATTAAAGAAAGAAACAGATTCTCTCGATGCTATCGTACATACTGCAGGTATTTATGATATGGATTCTCTCGTTGAAATCGACGAGGAGCGCTTTAAAAGGATTTTTGATATAAATGTTTTCGGTGTTTACCGTATAAATAAGTGCTTTTTCCCCTTGATGCACAAGGGCAGTCGTATAGTTATTACCTCCAGTGAGCTGGCACCTCTCGATCCGCTTCCTTTTACGGGCATTTACGGCATAACTAAAACTACTCTCGAAAAGTATGCCTACTCTCTGAGAATGGAAGCCAATCTGCTCGGCATTCCCGTAAGTGTTATCCGTCCCGGTGCTGTAAAGACAGGTCTTCTGAACATTTCCACCACCGCTATTGATAAATTTGTGGACAGAACAGAGCTTTACAAATCTATGGCTGTCAGATTCAAAAAAATCGTTGACAGTGTGGAATCGAGAAATGTGGCACCCGAAAAAATAGCTGAAAAGGTGCTTTCAGCACTCGAGTCGAAAACACCGAAGTATATTTATAACATCAACCGTAATCCGCTTCTCAGACTGCTTGACGCTCTTCCACCGAAAATGCAGGTAGAGATTATCGGTATGATACTTAAATAAAGGGGCTGTTGCATTAAGCGCAGACCAAAAAGCAAAACAAAAAACAGATGTGTCTGAGTTGATTTCAACTGAAATACATCTGTTTTTATATTTATTAATCAGAATTATCTGTGTTGCACAAGGGTAAAATTTGCTTTTTTA
>JAFSDF010000123.1 GCA_017436375.1 Clostridia bacterium
AACTGGCGGGATGAATTTACCTCCACACCGTCTATTCTGGCTAAATGCTGTCACGATATTGACCTTATCGCCTGGTTTATCGATTCACCCTGTGTATCCGTAAGCTCCGTAGGCGATGTGAAGTACTTCCGCAAGGAAAATGCACCTGAGGGTGCCACGGAAAGATGCCTCGGAGGCTGTAAAGCAAAGAAGAACTGTCCCTATGATGCAGAGGCATTCTACATAACTGACCCCTTCTATAAGGCGAAATTTATCAAGCACATGAAGCGTACTCTAACCGGAAAGGCTCAGAACAGTAAGCAGGACATAGTCGATGCCCTGAAGTACGGTGACTACGGTAAGTGTGTATTCCTTAATGATAACAATGTCTGCGACCATCAGCTCGTTACTATGAAGTTCGAAAACGGTGCAGTAGCTGTCCTTAACCTTAACGGATTTTCACAGAAAATGTTTCGCGAATGTCACATCGTCGGTACTAAGGGTGAGCTTATCGGCTACGGAACGAAGCTTAAAATGAACATCTTCGGTGGCAAATCAGGGACAGTATGGACGGGAAGTCCCGCTGTCAGCGGACATGTAGAGGGCGATATCAGGCTTATTTCAGGCTTTATAAAGATTCTCTGCGGTGAAAGAAGGGATCTTAAGAATGTCACCACTATTGATGCCACGGTTATCAGTCATGATATAGCCATGGCGGCAGAAATATCCCGTAAAAAGGGCGGGGAAAAGGTTTTAATTGAATCTTTATAAAAAATCAAAATGGGATGCAAAAACTCGTTTTTTTGCATCCCATTTTGATTTTTGTCTGTTCTTAATCGTTTTCTTGCTTTAAAGGGTTTCTTTAGTCAGTTCAACCGAAGAAACCTTTGATTTTCCTTGTTTTATGCGGTCTGCACTTTTTTACAGTACATAATCCTTTTATCCGCCTGCGGCAGGAGAGAGAAGCCATACCTCGTCACCTGCAGAGAGCTTTTTGCCTTTTCTCATACAGCGTTCACCGTTAACATAGACCACTGCATCCCTGAATTCGAGCCTTTCGTGATATTCCAGAGCAGGATTTTTCGGCTTGATGTATTTGACATTGGGATCGTTTTTCATACGCTCAAGCTCTTCCTTGTCTTCCTTGTAACCCTGAGCCATTCTCCATGAAATTGCTTCAAAAATGTCGTTTACAGTTTTGGCTTCGGTTTCAAGATAGCTGAAGCCTGTCGTTGTACGGATAACACCGAAAATTTTAACCTTTACCATAAGGATATACCTCCTTTGCACATTCGGGAAGCTTAATTCCTAATCTTTTAATCATTCGCATAGTAGGCGCACCGTTTTTCCAGCCTCTGATTATATAATAGCTCTTTTTCATTTTGTCGAGAGGCACCTTTGTCTTTTTGTTTCCGGGCACCTGTTCTTCATCTGTGAGACGCTTGGGCAGGATATCTGTATCCTTGCCTACGGGCAGGCCTAAGATAATGTTGCACACTCTTTCCACATTGTAGCCGTAGGAGCCTGTTTTGATAAAGCTGCCCATAGTGTATTTGGAGCCTGTGGCCGCATTGATTGCCCTCGGGTACTGAATAAGAGGTATATTGAAGGCCAGAATATCGGGATACTGCATACCTATATAAAGAATAGGGGTTATAAATTTGAATACCTGCTGTACTGCTCTGGTGAGAAGGCTGGTAGGCTTGGCTACGATAAACCAGGGAAGAACTGCATAAGAGGTGAATACACAGCAGCCTGCCGCAGAGGCGGCCTCCATAGTATTCTGGAACATAATCGAAAGGCTTGCCTTGCCCTTGGCTGTGTAGGAGTTCATATTGAGACCGAGACCCTCCAGAACTACCATATAGCCTGCGTTCAGATGACATCCGCCGCGGTTTGAGGTAGCATAGCCGAGTCCCTGACCTACAGCACCTCTCGGCTCGTAGGCGGCCAGCTCCATTCCCTTTGCGTGAATGGCAAATTCCTTTCCGCCGAATTTTTCACTCATACGCTTGGTTCCGTCTGCGAGGATGTCGCCGATGCCCTCTCTGTTGGCGATAAGCTTAAACACATCACTGATGTTATCGGTTTTACCGAATTCGAGACCGCTGTCCCACATACCCTTTTCATTAAGCTCCATAGCGAAAGCGATAGAGCCTGCGCAGGAAATAGTGTCCATACCCAGCTCGTCAAGCTCGTAGTTCCAGCGGAGGATTTTTTCTATATCGTCATTGAGGATATTGGGACCGAAAAGACCAAGGGTTTCAAGCTCGGGTCCCTTTACATTTTTACCGTCGATTTTAACTCGTCTTTCACAGCGCATGGGACAGGAGTAGCAGTTGCCGTTACCGACCAGGTGCTTTTCGGCCAGCTCTTCACCCGACACCTTTTCAAAGGCGTCGAATCTACCGTCGCTGAAGTTTTTGGTAGCGAGAATTCTGTGAGCCTGCATAGGTGCTACGAGCCCTGCCGTACCCAGCTTGGAAAGCTGAGCGCCCGTAATGGGATGGCGCAGAAGCTGCATTTTCCACTGCTCACTGATTTCGTCGAGCTTTTCTTTGTCGTATATTTCGGGATCCTTTGTACCCTTTGCGGTGATAATTTTCAGATTTTTGTCTCCGAAAACAGCACCTACACCGCCTCTGCCGGCAGTTCTTTCACCGCTGAAAACACCTGCATAAAGAACCTTATTCTCACCTGCGGGACCGATTACGAGGGGGCTGGCTCCGCCCTTGAACTGCTTTTGCACCTCGCCTGTGAGCATACCCTTCATTTCGGGTACATCGTGGAAGGTTATCTCGTCATCTACGATTTCAATCCAGGTAAGCTCACTTGCCTTGCCTGTGATAACCATAGCATCCCATCCGGCTTTTTTCAGCCGTCTGCCAAAGGGACCGCCGCAGTTTGATGAGGTAAGAATTCCCGTCAGGGGAGAAACCGTGGAAATATTGAAGCGGGTTGATGAGGGGGTTTTACAGCGGGTGAGAGGTCCGGTGGTTATAACGAGCCAGTTATCCTCGTCAAAGGCCTTCATACCCGGTCTGATGTGCTGCAGCAGAATGTCCGCTGCCATAATTTTTCCGCCGATGGTTCTCTTTCTGTCCTCATCTGTCCAGGGAAATTCGCCGTAAGTTTTCTTGGTAAGGTCTACAAAAAGAACCTTGCCCATATAGCCTTTTAAGTTTGTCATATTTTCACCTCAGGTGTATTACATATTTTGCATTCGGAGTTAGGTCTTATTTTGAGTGTATCCCATATATTGCCGTCGAAAAGAAAGATTTTTCCTGCGGCCTCCTCGTCCTTTGAGAGAAGATATCTCAGTGCAAGATTGACCTCCATTGAGCCTATAATGCCTGCAGAGGAGGAAACGGAGCTTCTGACGGAAATATCGTTGATTATTCCTGCACAGTCAGGGCAGGGGGAGCGGTCGGGCAGATAGAGATATGCCGTTCCGTAAAATCCGTCAACACCTCCGAAAACAGCAGGAATTTTTTCCTTGACGGAAAAGTCCGCTATAGCCCTTCTGCCCACGGCATTATCTACACAGCAGAGAATAATGTCACATTCCTTTGCAAAGGAAAGATCATCGGCAGACATAATTTTCTTCACAGCAGGAATATACTGGGTATCCTTAGAATAATAGGATAGCCTTTCCTTGAGAATATTGCATTTGAAAAAGCCTCCGTCGGTTTTTGTAAAGAGAAACTGACGGTTGAGGTTGGAAAGGCTTACGGTGTCGAAATCGCAGAGATAAAGCTTTTTTACCCCTGCACCTGCCAGATGCACTGCCGCATTCGTGCCCAGTGCACCGCAGCCCACGATACAGGCGGCCTTATCGTCTATGCAGAAAAGCTGTGTTACATTCTTCAGACTCAATCAATCACCGCCTTTTCCGTAATTTCCGCCGCAGTTAAGGGTATTTCCGCTTAAAACCTCTACGGCGTGAGGCAAAACGGGCAGGACAAATTCAAGTGACTCCTTGACAGCCTTGGGACTTCCGGGAAGATTGATTATGAGAGAATTTTTCCTTATGCCCGATATCGCTCTGGAAAGCATAGCCTTTGGTGTTATTTCCATACTTTTTTGCCTTATTCCCTCGGCTATGCCGGGTGCTTCTCTTTCTATAACTGCTCTCGTAGCCTCGGGAGTAATATCTCTCGGTGCGAAGCCTGTGCCGCCGGTAGTAAAAATTACATCGGCTCTCACATCGTCGCACAGATAAATGAGTGTCTTTTCAATTTCTTTTTTTTCGTCGGGAACAATTATATATTCCTTTGTTTTTCCGCAGGAAGCCACAAGCTCACTTATCAGCGGTCCGCTCTTGTCCTCGCAGAGCCTTGCCGAGCATCTGTCGCTGACACATAAAACAGCAAAAGTCATTTTTTTATCACTTCCTACTTGAAATATTTTCTTTACTGATATATAATAGCATAAAGATACAAATTTTACAATGATTTTTAAATATTTTTATTAATATTTATCAAATTGAATATCAAATTCGGAAGTTAGCGACTCTGTCGCATTAATTCATATTCCGACACAGGACTTCTAAGGTGCTTACTATGAAAGACTGTGCGTGACCGAAAAAACACTGCCTGCAGGGAGAAAAAATGCAGGTACCGGTCAAAGGGTACATGGGGAAACCCTTATACCTTCCGTGATTGAAAAGGAGAATGAATTATGAAAAAACTTCTTGCAGTATTACTGTCAGCACTTATGCTCTTCTCTCTTGCGGCCTGCGGAGGCGGTGGCGGAGAGGAAACCACAGCACCTGACACTACGGTACAGGCACCTGATAACCCCGTAATCCGTATGTCAACCACTACATCCGTAAATGACTCAGGACTTCTTCCTTACCTTCTGCCTGTTTTTGAAAAGGCAACGGGCTACACCGTAGAGGTACAGTCAGCAGGTACAGGTGCCGCCATTCAGAAGGCTAAGGACGGCAACGCTGACCTTATTCTCGTTCACGCCAAGGCATCAGAGGAGGAATTCATCAATGAAGGCTACGGTGTGGAAAGAAAACCCTTTATGTATAACTTCTTCGTAATCGTAGGCCCTGAGGCTGATCCGGCAGGCATCAAGGACGGTGCCGAAAATGCAGCTGAAGCCTTCGGTAAGATTGCCGACACCAAATCCACCTTCATTTCCCGCGGTGACGAAAGCGGCACGCATAAGGCTGAGCTTAAAATCTGGGGAGAAAATGTTCCCGACGCAGAAAAGGAAGCCTGGTACATAAATGCAGGTCAGGGTATGGGCGCATGTCTTACCATGGCCAGTGAAAAGGGTGCTTACTGTCTTACAGACAAGGCTACCTTCCTTTCAAACAAGGATTCTCTTAATCTTGAAATCGTTCTTGCTGAGGGTGAAGATATGAAAAATACATATTCTCTCATCGAATGTAACCCCGAAAAGCTCGACGGTGTAAACACCGAGGGTGCCAAGGCTCTTATCGAGTGGATGATGGGAGCAGAGGCCTCAGCACTTATTGCCGAATACGGCAAAGAGCAGTACGGTCAGGCACTCTTTTATCTCGGACAGTAATCAGTATTGGAAAAGCTTTATGAAGCCTTTGAAATGCTTCTGAATATGGACAGGGAGCTGTTACAGATTATCGGTGTAACGCTCCGTATGTCCTTTTTCAGCACACTTCTTTCCTGTCTTGTCGGTATGCCGACAGGCGTAATCATAGTTAAAGGCAATTTCAAGGGCAAAGGGACAGTCAAAAAAATAACCGGTACATTTATGGGCTTGCCTCCTGTGGTGGCAGGCCTGATTGTCTATCTGCTTTTTACCAAATACGGGCCCTTCGGCTCTCTTGGTCTGCTGTTTACCGTAGAGGTAATGGTAATCGCTCAGTGTATGCTTATAATTCCCGTTGTGATAAATCTTACCGAGTCCATTATATCCGTCAATGTGAAATCTCTTACCGAAACGGCAAAGGGACTGAATTTTTCTAAAAGAAAAACCTCTCTGCTCCTTCTGTCCGAAAACAGATTTTCTCTCATATCGGTCGTTCTCACTGCCTTCGGCAGGTCTATAGCCGAGGTCGGCGCCGTGAGTCTCGTAGGCGGTAACATTCAGTGGAAAACAAGAGTTATGACAACGGCAATTATGCTTGAAACAAACAAGGGTAATTTCACCTTTGCTCTTGCTCTGGGCATCGTGCTTCTTCTTATTTCTCTGGCAGTGAATATTTTCGCATCACTTCTTATGAGGGAGGAAAAGCGATGATAGAAATTAAAAATCTCACCAAAAAATACGGTGACAGAACAGTTCTCAATATCAGTGCTCTGACTGTAAAAAAGGGTGAAACCATAGTAATCGTCGGTCCTAACGGAAGCGGAAAAAGCACCCTTTTAAAGATTCTGGCCGGGGTATTATCTGAAAGCACCGGTGAAATTAATACTCACGGTGATATATATTATTTGCATCAGCAGAGTATACCCTTCAGAAAAACCGTAAGGAAAAATCTTCTCTTTTCTGTCAGAGGCGGCACAGATAAAGAGAAAACCGCAGAGAAAATTATTTCACTGCTTTCTCTGTCTGAGCTGGCTGACAAAAATGCTTCGGGACTTTCGGGCGGTGAGTGCCAGAGACTTGCTTTGGGCAGAGTGCTCGTAAATGAGGGTGATTTTCTGCTGCTCGATGAGCCGTCAAGTGCA
>JAFSDF010000124.1 GCA_017436375.1 Clostridia bacterium
ACACAGGCATCGCCATTCATATAGAAAAAGACATCCCTCAGGCGGCAGGCCTTGCAGGAGGAAGCGCTGACGGTGCGGCTACTATCGTAGCACTCAATAAGCTTTTCGGTACGGGGCTTTCACTTAAAGAGATGGCACAAATCGGCGGAAAAATCGGTGCAGACATCCCCTTCTGCATTATGGGAGGTACTATGGCGGCTCAGTACACAGGTACGGTGCTTTCCTTCCTCCCCGACCTCGAAGCGGAAAGCATCGTTATCGTAAAGCCGAAGCAGGATGTTTCCACAGGCGAGGCCTATGCGGCATTCGACAGTGCCGAAAGAGTAAGACATTTAGACACCAGAGGTATGCTCATCGCCGCGGCAACGAAGGATAAAAAAGGCATCTTTGACAGAGTGGACAATGTTTTCGAGCAGTTCATAGATGTACCCGACAGAGTGGTTATAAAGAGCGTTATGAGAAAGCACGGCTGTGAGTGCTGCTGTATGAGCGGAAGCGGTCCGAGCGTTTTCGGCATTTTTGAAAAGAGAGAGGATGCGGAAAAGTGCCTCGAGGAATTAAAGAAGGACTATGATGAAGTGTATCTCTGCTCCGCTGTGGGTAAGGGATGCGAGATAGAGTAAAACTCTCCGTCACACAGGAACCTCTCCGTCAACCTACGGTTGCCACCTCTCCTTAACAAGGAGAGGCTTTTTTCAATTCCATCTTGAAGTCAAATTAGCCTCTCCTAAAAGGAGAGGTGGCGGCATAGCCGACGGAGAGGTCCGTCAGACAAAAAAATTAATTTCTAAATATACTTGCAGAGTGTGGTTGATTTTGCTATAATAGAAGCACCACACGAATCGAATATTTGTTGTTTTTACGTTCACAATAACAGTGAGCTGTTTTTTGCTATGGCAAAAATGCAGACTTCTATAATCTCACTGTATGTGGACTTATATTCGATTATGTGTGGTAGCTGATCGAAGTTCTGCGTTTTTCGTGTGTGTTGACTTTGGTTAGCACACACTTTTTAATTTGAGGAGGGTTAAGAATTAACACACGAAAAAATATTATGCAATACAATCAAAATTCAGGAGGCATAAAATGAAGAACTTTTATAAAACTTTAATATTCACAATTTTCTTTTTATCATTTATGTTAAATTTTAAAGTGTTCGCAACTGAAGAAGAGACAATTATTTTACCTAACATTTCATATCAAAGCTATAATGAATATGATGATGAAGAATATACTTTTGATATAGTTAACAAAAAATTCAAGAAGAAAATACTTAGTAAATCAAAAGATTTCTCCGTAGAATATACAGGATTAGAAGAAGGCAAAACAAACATTCACCCTATTCAAGTTGATAAAAAAGGAACATATTTGTTTGAATTTGGCAAAGATACATACGGTAGCTTTACAATCCTTATCGCAGATGCAAACGGCAACGATATTTGTTACGAAGAAAAGGAACTTAAATTTAAAAAGTGGACAATAAGCTTAAAGTTAGATGTAGGTAAATATTCTATAAAGATACTTTCAAGGGAATGCATTGATTTGGATTATTCGTTGTATGCGCGACACTCAAAAATGAGGAAGACAATAAATTTAAAAATGACGAGTTGCGACACACGAAAATTGGAACCAGGATTCGGTAAGGGCACCTGGAAAACCAGCGATAAAAACATTGTGCTTATAACAAATAAAAAGGATTTAGCTTCCGTTGGTAATATCAGAGCAAAAAAAAACAGGTACGGCAACAATAACTTACACCGCTAAAAACGGTGTTATAATCAAATATAAAATAAAAGTTACTGCAGGGAAGTTTTATCCCCTAGACCAGGCGTATTTTACAATGAACTCAATAGGTGGTTTAGAGCCACACATTCTCATTTCAAACAATTCAAACAAAAAAATTAAATATGTATATTTAACTGTATCATTTTATAATGCTGTAGGAGATAAAGTAACTAATGATATTGGCAGAAATAAATCAGTTCAACTCAAAATAACCGGACCTATTAAACCTTGGAAGTTTAAGTGGTACAGTTGGGATCCTGTTTTTTATAATTATTCCGCCTATAAAATGAAAATTGAAAAAGTAAGAATAGATTACTTCAAAGGAGAAGACAAAGTCATACAGGTAAACAAAAAATATAAATTAAAATAAAGTTAACCGCACAAAAGGACAGACCGCAAAGTCTGTCCTTAATTATTTACCTTTCATCATCAAGCACTGCATGGGCGCATCTGATACCGTCTACGCCTGCGGAAACGATACCGCCTGCATAGCCTGCACCCTCACCGCAGGGATAAAGACCTCTGATGTTGGTCTGATAAATGTCGTCACGGAGAATACGCACGGGTGATGAGCTTCTCGTTTCGGGTGCGGTGAGAACTGCATCCGGCAGTGCGAAGCCCTGTAATTTTTTATCCATCAGCACTATAGCCTCTGACATAGTGTCGGTGACTTTTTTAGGAAGTACCTGTCTTATATCCGAGGGTGTTACACCTGTGGGACAGGTGGGATTTACGAAGGAGAGCTTAGTGGACTTTCTGCCCTCGAGGAAATCACCCACTAACTGACAGGGTGCGCTGTAGTCACCGCCGCCGAGGATGAATGCCTTCTGCTCCATCTGTCGCTGAAGGTCAAAGCCTGAGAGTACATCCTC
>JAFSDF010000125.1 GCA_017436375.1 Clostridia bacterium
ATTGCTTCGTCGATTTCGGTGTAATCAGCCTTGACATATTCGCCGCTTGCGATTTTTTCTTCAGCATCGGCAATAATTTTCTCAAGCTCTGCAACTAAATCGTCAACTTTATTCTGCTCGCTTTCCGTAAGGTCATTGGAGGGAAGTCCGCATCCAATAGCTGCTGAATAGATTTCCTGCTTTGCTTCGAAAGTCAGTTCGTCAGACTGAAGTAAAGTATTGATTTCTACTGAAACCGCTTCGTAAGCTGAGTAATCAGCACTCTTTACAGTCTCTGTCTTTTCTTCACCGCAAACTGTGCAGGTGTAGGTGTAATAGCCATCCTTTGAGCCGAGAACTGCATCATATACGGGTCTTGTGAGTACGCCATCGCCATAGTTATGTGTACCGTCAAGGCACTTTTCAATTTCAGCAAAAATAGCTTCCATTTCAGCCTTGATTTCTTCAAAAGCTTCCTTGTTTTCAGCTACTGAGCCTGTGAGAGCTTCAGCTTTTTCATAAATCTCATCAAATTTCGCCTTTACTTCATCACTGAGTTTATCAGCAAGCTCTGCTACAGCCTCTTCGCCATACTTCTCCGTGATTTCTTCATTGAGAGCATTGTTGATTTTTACGATTTCTTCAAGACCGTCAAACTTCACATACTCGCCGCTTTCAAGCTTTGCAACAACACTCTGTGCATTTTTAACCCAATTATTGAGATATGCAGTGCTGCTTTCACCTTCAACAAGGTTCTGCGGCATCATCATACCTGATGTTACGGCCTGATTTACGGCTGCCGCACCTTCCTCTGTGAGCATATCACTGCCCTGCACACTCTTAAGAATACTGTAAGCTTCATCATAAGCACTATAGTCGGCTCTCTTAGCAACACCTGTTACAACATTGTGTGCTTCATCGTTTTCACACTTGTCATAGTAGTAGCCGTCTGTCCATGTGCCGTCAACATTCTGTGTGGGTCTTACAAGCATATTCCTTATCCACTTGTGGTCGGTAGCGGGGATTTCCTGCTCAAGTCTGAGGTTACAGTAGTCGCAGTAGGACTCCTCTAAGCCGGTTTCTTCACACTTGGGAGCTACTGTTTCAGTAAATTCCGTAAAGGAGTGGGGACATACATAATTACATGCTTCGCATACACCATTTTTGTAATTTTTGTGTTCACATTCATATCCGCAAGTGTCACATACATACGCGGTGTAGCTTTCGTGTGAACATTCTGCACCACAACCTCTTGCACAGATACCGTCTTTGTTTGACCAATCGTGTTCTACAGGAATTTCACGGGTAAATCCGGTATCGTAAACATATGCATAAATAGCATCAAACTTAAAGCCGTATTTTGTAACACTGCCATCCGATGTAAGTCTTATTGAAACGCTGTTGCCCTCGATCTCAATTTCTGCACCTGAAAGAGCACTGCCACAATATTTGCCGATTTCTGTACCGTTTCCGTCATAGAGATAAATAAAATCAAACCTGTCTTCTGTAAATGTTTCTTCCGAGAATACAAGCAGAAGCTTATATGCTCCTTCATATGAGAAATTATATGTAACATCAGAATTGGATGAATAATCATGATCTGATTCGGGGTAAGTTGTGCTGTCAGCCTTTATTGCTGCATCAAAACCACAAACAGTACAAACTGCAGCTTCCTTGCCGGGAGTACACTCAACAGGTGCATAAATTTCAGTCCATTCCAGCTTATCATCAGGATGCTCACAAATCAGACCGCAGCCTACTGCACAGATACCGTCTTTGTTTGACCAATCATGTTCATCACATACAAAATGACATTCATCGCAAACAAAGTCCGTAAAGCTTTCGTGTAAACATTTCATATGGCAATTATCACATACAGTATCCGTATAGCTTTCATGTTCACAGGTCAAACCGCAATTGTTTGCACAAACACCGTCTTTGTTTGACCAGTCGTGTCCTTTCTCGGGAATTTCTCTTTCCAGTTTGGCTACACCGCAATGGACACAAACAGCAGTTTCAACACCCGTGCTTTCACATTCTGCTTCAATTGTTGTCTTATAATTACCGTAAGTGTGATTATCGGGAGCCGGTTCGCCGTGATAAATACCGCAATATTTACATTTATAACCCATACATGTCTGTTCATCAGTGGTGTGTTCATGTTCATAGCCTATGCCGCATGCAACACATTCTGCATTTACATATCCATGATAGCCGACAAGCTGACATACAACCGAGTCTGCAAAGTCTGCAGCTGTTTTACCTTCAACATTTGTTAAACCGCTTTCGTTATAATTTGTATTAACAGCCGGACCTGAAAAAGCATCACTGTTAAAATAGCAATTTGTAATTGTTGCTTCATCCTGATTATAAGGTGATATTGCGGCTACATCATTGTCACCGAGAATTTCGCCGATATTATAGCAGTTTTCTATAGAACCTCTGTTGCCTCCGGTTATTCCGCCCGTCTGATAAGCATCGGTGGTGTTACCGATAGTACCGATGTTATAACAATTTCTGATAGTGCCGCTATTCGAAATTGCAATACCTGCATTCTGATGTCCCAATGAATGGATATGTCCGGCATTGTAGCTATTTTCAATAAGACCGCTGTTACCGCTTACCAGACCGCCGGCATAATAGTCTGTTGTGTAAACAATACCATCAAAAGAGCAACCTGATATTGTACCTTTGTTAATTCCTGCCAAAGCAGCTATAGAACTATCACCTGTAAAATACGAATCCTTAATATGTAAATTCTTAACTACACCGTCATTATGAACTCTACGGAACATAGCATATTCTCTGGCGGTATTACACATATAAAGACCTGAAACAGAGTGACCGTTACCGTCAAATGTGCCGGTATAATATGAAGTGTTATAGCTGTATGTTTCCGGTTCTTCGTAATACTTTGCAATCGGATCAACTTCAATAAGTGAAGCTGTGTCCTCTGTTAATTCACCGTCAACTATGACATTACTATTGATAACAATATCATCTGTCAGAATAGCATTATAGGGAATATAGTATTCCTTCTGAGGCTCGTAGTACCAATCATCTTCATATTCATAGTCGGGCTCATCGGGATTCACAGAGTCATTGCACATCTGCACGAACCAAAGATAATCCTCTGCCGAGTCAAGCTCGTAATAAACTTCACCGTCAATTTCCCGTGTAGGCGGTGTTTCGTCCGCCGCAAAGGCAAAGGGTACGCTTGAAACAAGCATTAAGATTGTGAGGATGATTGATAAGGTTTTCTTTAAGGTTTTGCTCATTATTTTCATCTCCTTTTGAAAATTATTTATTAGTTTTTATTTCAAGCTCATTGAATACACTTTCAACAGCTTTTTTTGCCACAGCTTCAAAGTCAATCTTCCCGATAAACTCAAGTGCTTCGGTGATTTTTTCATCTTCCGCCTTATAAATACGCAGAAGCATTGTTACGAGTCTTTTTGCTTTTCCCTCAATAGTAAAATACATATCGCAGGGAACTGTCATATATGCCCTCATAATGCCCATAGAAGCTATTTCAGTTTCGTAGAAGTCCTTAATTTCAAAAGTCGGGAATGTTTCACTGAAGGCTTCATACATAATATTTGTTCTTCTTTTAAGAACCTCTTCACTTGTCTTCGGCATCGAATACCCGGCAAGGTAAAGGTTACGCATATCCTCATTCATTTCCGCCATATAAAGCTGTAAAACCTCATTGGCTATAAATATAAGCGCCCTGTCATCGGTAAGTTTTTTTGAAACAGCATCTGATGCAGATGTAACGCCGTCAAGAAATCCGGTCACAAGTAAGCCTAAAATTTCCTCCTTACTGCTGAACTCGTAGAGAATTTTGCTTTTTAGCACTCCCGACAGCTTCGCTATGTCTGTAAATGTGGTACGCTCAAAGCCTTTTTGTATAAACAGTGCCGTGGAGGCGGTAAGGATTTTTCTGTGCAATTCGGCAGTAGCCATTTTGCTTCTTATATTCGCCAAGTCATCAACTCCTATCTCGTTTTACATCCCAAAACAGAACGCAGTTTGTTTTCGCTGATATATTAACACAAATTTAAATCTGTGTCAATAGAATTTTAAACAAAAAAAGACTGCAAACAATCCGCAGAAGGTTTGCAGTCTCTGAAAATCTGAACGCTATGTACAAGACAGGACAGAATTTATCCTAACTTAAAAATTTTAGTGAAAAGCTCCATAAGCCACTTGAGAAGAGAGGTCACAGCAACGAAAATCTTGCCGTATTTATCCTTGGGATTATCTATCTTCTCCTCTGCCTCCCAGTTTTCCGTGTCGCAGTTTTCCGTTGTCATTATTTCGATTTCACCGTCACTGTCTTCGTCAGGGTTAGTGTAGGAGTAAACAACAAACTGTGAGGGCCAGCAGGAATTATTCACGGTTAACTGCTCCTCAGATGAAGCGATATCGTAAAGCAGTCTGAGCTCCCAGTCTGACCAGTTGGAGTGACTTGAGCCCTTTATAAACCAGGTCTGATCGGGGAAAAGGCAGGTAGATGCGTCTATCTGACCGTCGGGAGAAATGTATCTTCCGAGACCTGCCTGAGTTTTTGACTGGATGTAATCATCGGAAAGATCCTCATAAATCGTGCCGGTGGTAGCTCCGAAGGATGAACGGCCGACTGAAGCGAACTGATCGGAAATGAGATAGTTGGTCTCGCAGATAGGAAGTGTCTGGAAGCCGTATTTAGAAACAACACCGAAGTTTATACCGTTTTTCACAGTGGCTGTGAGAATTTCGGGTATTCTCTGACGGACTACAGCATCGTAATTGTCCAGCTTTGCAATAAGGCCGGCATATTCCGTTCTCTTTTCACTGCCCTCGGGACCGAAAACATATTCCATAGCAGTGTCATAATCCTGAGGAGATACGCATGCCCAGTAGTTGGGCCAGGTGTAGAAGGTTGAAAGAGCAAGGGCAGAGGTTACACCCTCGACTAATTTATAGTATATCCAATCCTTTGTCTTGCCGATAACTGCATCAAGAACACCTGTTCTGTCAAGCATTTCGAGTGTGGTATTGATGAAGCCGTCGATATTAAACATACCGATAGCACCGCAGTCAAGGAGTGTCCTGTTAATAGCTGCAGTGTCTATATTAAACTTTCCGCTGATAGCCTCACTGAGCATTTCCGCACCGCTGACAACACTACCGTCAAAGGCCACGCCTCTGATATGCTCTGCAGCATGCTCGGGATAAACGGCAAGATAAGCGGTAACTACATTCGTGCCAAGACAGCTGGCTACGATACCTACCTCGTCACAGCCTGTAGAAGCACAGATGTCCTCTACAAAGGATTTGAGCTCAGCGGCTGTTTCGATAGGATCAAGTCTCCAGTCATAATAGAACCAATATCTGTCGTGAACATAGAATTTGCTGCTCTGTTCATTGCTCCACATCTGATCATTATGTCTGGTTTTATTCATTTTATCGATTCTTTCCTGACGAAGACCTGTGCCGTACTGTGCATTACCGTCCTTGTCAAGCAGTGAATTTTCAAAAAGCTCACTGATTTCCTTCTGGAGATTTTTATAATACGGATCCCAGTTGTCATTTAAAAGGCCGTCAATAAGGAAGGGCATAAGAATATTGGCGATGGACTCGATAAGCGAGCTGTCGTCACTCTCCTCCTCATCACCACCGTCAAGAATTGATGCAAAATCCTTGTAATGGAAAACCTTATTACCGTTTTCATCCACCAGCTTTTCGCCGTCACCGGAAATACGGATAACGGGAACATCGCTGAGGCTCTGTGAAATCCACATAGTCTCCTTGGCAAAAGCGGGTACCGCAAGGCCCATAAGCATTACAAGCACAAGCAAAAGTGAAAGTGACTTTTTAAGCATTCTTTTCATTATTTTATCCTCCTTTAATATATTGCACTTGTTGCGATTAGTTCCATTATATCATAAAATAAATATTTGTAAATAATATATTTATGAAAAATTAATTTTTATAAAGGTTATAAGCTGAAAGTTGAGTTTAACATTGACTTTGAGCAGTTTATGGTGGGTCTGGATAAGGTGGGGTAAATAGAAAAAACCGAGCAGAGTTTTTACGCTCTGCTCGGCTTTTCTATTAAGGATTTTCACAAACATACACATAATGTTCGTCAAAATCTTCATATTCTTTATCTTCA
>JAFSDF010000126.1 GCA_017436375.1 Clostridia bacterium
CTTCGCAGTTTCGTAAGAAATGAAAATTTCTTGTATTGAAGCCACAAAACGCAGCAAGGCTGTCGCCTTGCGAGGCTTTTGACAATAATACAGGGAATTTTTTTCGAGAAACAAATACTGCCTTATGGGATGTCGGCGAAATGCCGGTCATTTTTATTACCTATTCACTGTTCTCTCTTACTTCTTACTTCAGAATTATTCCGCCGCCGACTACATAATCTCCGTCATACAGCACCAGAGACTGTCCTGCCGTAACTGCTCTGACAGGCTCCTCGAATTCGGCGTGAAGTGTGTTTTCGCCTGTCTGCCACACTTTTGCCCACTGCTCCTTATGGGAATATCTCGTTCTTGCTCTGACGCGGATGGGGGAGTCAAGGCGGTCGCAGGTGATGAGGTTTATGTCTGTCGCCTCTACCTGACGGGTGAAAAGCTCCTCATTACTGCAGAGAATAACTCTGTTATTTTTTACATCCTTTTCCTTTACATACATCGGTGCAGGCAGTGCGAGGCCCAGACCTCTCCTCTGTCCCACGGTGTATCGGATGATGCCCCTGTGAGTGCCTAAAACCTTACCCTCGGTGTCAACGAAGTCTCCTGCGGCATAGACCTTGCCCAGCCAATTTTCGATAAAGGAGCCGTAGTCACCGTCGGGAATAAAGCATATATCCTGGCTGTCCTTCTTTCTCGCATTAATGAGGTTTTCCGAAAGAGCGATTTTTCTTGCTTCCTCCTTGGTCATTGAGCCTAAGGGAAAGAGAGTACGGGAAAGCTGATGCTGTGTGAGGCAGTAAAGAACATAGCTCTGGTCCTTGGAGGCATCGGCACCCTTTTTCAGGTAATATCTGCCGCTTGCATCATCAAAGCCGCACTGAGCGTAATGTCCTGTGGCAATAAAGTCGAAGCCCTGTTTTTCAGCCTCTCTCATCAGTGAGCCGAACTTCAGGTGCTTATTACACACTATACAGGGGTTAGGGGTGGCTCCGCCTTCGTAAACGGAGATAAAATTACCGATGACCGTTTCCTTGAATTCCTCCGTGAAATCCATTACCTGAAAGGGTATTTCTACTCTTTCAGCTACGGCACGGGCATCCTCGGTGTCTGTGGCGGCACCTTCATCGCTGTGGCAGAAAAAACGGCAGTTTACGCCTGTTACATCGTAGCCCTTCTTTTTAAGCAGGAGTGCAGAAATAGCACTGTCCACGCCGCCGCTCATACCTACCATAACCCTTTCAGCCATAAAAATACCCCCGCAAAATATAATCTTCCTTGATTATATTAGTTGAAGGGGTGAAAGTCAAGTGGGCAGAGGAATAAGCGGCAGGTAATTTAATGCAGAATGCAGAATGTCGCTCGCGGTTTTACCTTTGTTATAAATATAAACCCTCTGTCCGCAAAGAAAAGCGTGCGTCAGAGGGTAAAGAGTGATTTCAAAAAGATTTTTCGCTTTGCTCAAAATGACAAGGCAGTTTGGCGGTGCAAAGGATAGGGTGACAATAGTAATCCGAACCTGCCTGAAAGTGCGTCTTTTCAGTGCTTTTCGGTGTTTCGGTTTTGAAAGGCGTCAGCCTGTCGGCAACCTCAACAGCCAAAAATCATCTGAAAATACTCGGTTTTCAGGTCGAAGATTTTTTATC
>JAFSDF010000127.1 GCA_017436375.1 Clostridia bacterium
AAGCCTGCCACTATCCGTAAACCCTTTGACTTTGCCGCATTTCTTGCCGACAGGGGAGTGCATCTCATTTTCACGGGGCATATGCATAATCAGAGCATAAACGAGTACATAACCGAAAAGGGCAATAAATTCTTCGATGTCTGCACAGGCGCCGTAATTGCCGACCCAGCTTTTATCCGTCTTGTTACCTTTAAGGATGAAAAGACCGTGGATATAAAGAGTATAGCCACACCCGATTTCGATTTCGACACTAAGGGCAAGGACTGTAAGCAGTATCTTTCCGATATGTTCGATAATATGATAGTCAATGTCCTTACGGATATGGCCTATGACACGCCGAGAATGATGGGAAAATTTCATATCGAGGATAAGGGTGTCACTAAAAAGCTCCTCGGTATTGTAGGCAAGATAATCTGTAAGATTAAAGTCGGTACCCTTGCCCGTATCCTTTTTATCAGTTGTGACAAGAGTATCAGAAAGATTACTCTTTTGGAATATGCTGCAGAGCTTGTTAGAAATATCTTTGAGGGCAATCAGCACTTTAAGGAAGGCTCACCAAAGGGTGATTTGCTTCTTGCCTTCCTTAAGAGAATCCGTTTCATTCTTAAAAAGATTGAGCTTAAGGATAAAAAGGGTGACAAGCTTGACCTTTATGATGTCCTTAAAAACACAGCAGGTAATTATGATATAGATGATTATAATGCTACGCTGTTTTTAAAATAAAAGTATGGCGGGATGACCTCATCCCGCCGCATTTTTTTGTTCGATGTTTTTGAACACTTGCTTAAAACAGACTGCCGTTATGCTTTGTCTGCACCTTAAAAATATGTATAACACAGATAATCATACCTGTAAAAAACAATACTGAACTTATTACAGACACGATTTTTATATGTACAAACAAAGTCATAAATCCGTTTATAAATGCCGGAATACATATAAACATCACGGCACTGCCTAACTCTTTTGCATAAGCATCCATATCGGTAACATTTTTATAGTGATATGAGTGCAGTAGAGAAACATTACCTTTTCGGATTAAAATTCCGACAATCAATAATACTATGCCGACAACAGCTGAAATAATCGCAGAAATTAAATTTTCAGGTTGTATCTGCGTTACCGTCGAAACAAACAATTCTTTACCTATTATTACTAATACAGGAAGTAAAACTACAAGCATAACTGATGTATATACAGCAACCTTAAAATTTTGTTGCTTTCTGTTATTTTGTACTTGTTCAAAAACAGAAATCAAATTTTCATCAGCTGTTTCTTTAATGTTCTCATCAGTTAATTTTTTACCGGCCAACAGTTCATTTACGCTGACACCAAAGTATTCACTTAAAGATACAAGCGAAGCAACATCAGGATATCCCTTACCTGTTTCCCATCTTGAGACGGCTTTATCAGAAACATTTATTTTTTCTGCAAGCTCCTTTTGTGTAAGCTTGTTTTCTTTACGGAGTTCGGCAATAAATATGCCGCATTCTTTTGAAGTCATATCCAACACCACCCTTAATAAAAGAATATCAAAAGCTGCTCAAATTATCAACCTATGAATCGTAGAGTTTGTCTTGATAAACAGAAAAACGGTGTAACCTCGTTTTTTGGTTACACCGAAATAGATTGTTTTACTTTTTGAACATCCTGAACAGCGGCATACACGCTCCGAAAAAGCGCTTGTAAGCCACACAGTAATCTTCACTTTCCTTGTTTCTCTTACAGCCTCCTGCACGGCATAGGGTATAAAATCTGCACTCCTTGCACTCTTTCCTCACGGGCAGACTCTCCATAATGAAATCCTTTGCCTTCTGACTGTTCGCCATATCTTCGAGACTGTCCTCGTTGATGTTACCTAAAAGCCACTCGTCCGTACAGTAGAAGTCACAGGGGTAAATGTTTCCGTTACCCTCTGCCACGAACTGATGGGTACAGTGTCCCATAAGACCGCACTGCTCGGCTCTTTCACCTAAGTACATTCTCACCCAATTATCGAACTGACGGATGCTGATATAATTACCTCTGACGAAATCCTTTACATAAAGGTTAAAAATCTTAATCAGAAAGTCAGCATATTGGTCGTTTGTCATATAAAGCTCGCTTTGTGTATCGTCGCCCATAGGACGCAGACAGGGGATAAACTGAATATACTTAAAGCCGTTGGCACGGAAGTATTTATATATCCTTTCGGCATTTTCGGCACAGTAGCCTGTAAGAACGGTGAGAATATTAAACTCAACCTGATGCTTTTTGAACTTGTTTGCCGCCTTGATGATTTTATAGTAGGAATTCTGCCTTTTTTCGTCCACACGGAATCTGTTTCCCTCGAAATCACCGTCGAGACTGAGGCCTACCAAAAATTTATTTTCACGGAAAAATTCAGCCCACTCATCGGTAACGAGAGTACCGTTGGTTTGGATGGAGTAAAAAATCTCCGACCTTTTACTGTTGTACTCCTTTACCTTTTCTGTAAAAAATCTGAAATAGTCAAGTCCTGCGATCAATGGTTCACCGCCCTGAAAGGCGAAGGCGACAGAGCAGCCGTCTGCGAATTCCAGGGCGTTTTTTATAAGGTTTTCTGCTGTATCCTCATTCATAACACCGAAGGAGGATACCTCTCTTTGTGAAACTACATCACAGTAAAAGCAGTATTTGCATCTTAAATTGCAGAGACTTGAGGCGGGCTTTATCATAATAGATAATGCCGGCATTATTTTACGATACCTCTTCTGTTTTCTGCGAAGCCCTTCTGAATTTCCTTAAGCTTTTCACCCATTTTTGCGGAAATTTCAGGATAAACAGGAGTTCGGTTGTAGTTTTCCTGATAGTCATCGGAAAGAATGTGGAGCCAATTCTTTCTGTTTTTGTCCCAGAATGCGGAGTTATCGTTCTGAATCTTATCGAAATATTTAAAGGTGATATACTCTCTGTTTAGAATATCGTATTTATATTCGGGATAAGCTTCCTTGACGCTCTTTGAGTTTACGGTGTACTGGATTGCTTTGATATCCTCTCTCTTCATATGGAGAATGGGATTCTCTTCACCGTGAACGGGAGTGTTATTTTTGATAACGGGCATTATTGAAACACCGTCAATAACGCGGTCGGTAGGAAGATAATTCTTTGTACCGCCGTTGCCTGTGATGCCGCAGAGCTCGATAAGAGTGGGGAAGAAGTCGGTGGAGGTGGCACTTTCAGTTCTTACCTCGCC
>JAFSDF010000128.1 GCA_017436375.1 Clostridia bacterium
AAGCACTTTAAAATGCGAAATAGCTTTGCAAGAAAAGGCGAAAATCACCGATAATGCTGACGCATATCGGTGATTTTTAACGCGTTATTGTGAAATTATTTCACATTTTAAAGAAATACTGCCTTATGGGATGCCGGCGTTTCTGCGGTTGCTTGATTTATATACGGAGTTTAAAGGTCGTTATTTTTATAGGCTTAACCGAAAAGCTTTACGCTCATATATCTTTCGCCTGAGTCGGGGAGAAGAACTGCGATATTCTTATTTTCGTATTCCTTTCTCCCGGCTATTATTTTTGCACCGTGGAGTGCCGCTCCTGAGGATATACCCACCAGTAAGCCCTCTGTCTGTGCGAAGACACGGCATTCGGAGAAGGCATCCTCGGTTTTTACGGTAATAACCTCGTCTATGACACTCATATCGAGATTTTCGGGGATGAAATTCGCACCGATGCCCTGTATGCCGTGGGGTGCGGCTCTGCCCTCGGTGATGAGAGGGGAGTCATAGGGCTCGATACCGATGACCTTAATGTCGGGATTTTTTTCTTTGAGGTATCTGCCTGTTCCGGAGATGGTGCCACCTGTACCTATACAGGCGACGAAAGCATCTATCTTTCCCTCGGTGTCCTCATAAATTTCCGGGCCTGTGGAAAGAACATGACTTTCGGGATTATCGGGATTGTCAAACTGTGAGGGAATAAAGCTGTTAGGCGTAGCCACTCTGATTTCCTCTGCTTTTTTTATGGAGCCGAGCATACCCTCAGCTCCGGGAGTGAGAACAATCTCTGCACCGTAGGCACGCAGAAGCTCCTGCCTTTCTACACTCATAGTGTCGGGCATAACCAAAATCGCTCTGTAGCCCAGAGAGGCTGCCGCAGCGGCAAGGCCGATTCCGGTGTTTCCGCTGGTGGGCTCGATAACAGTTCCGCCTTTTCGGATTTCTCCCTTTTTCTCTGCCTTTAAAAGCATATTTACAGCCACTCTGTCTTTGACTGAGCCGGCCGGGTTGAAGTACTCCAGCTTAGCATAAAGGCTTCCCTTTATGTCGCTTTTGCGGGCAAAGGCGCTCGCCTTAAGCAGAGGTGTTTTGCCGACCAGGGAGCAAAAGCCTTCATAAATCATAATATCACCTTATTTTTCACCTAAAAGTTTTGCCAGCTCGTCCATAAAGGTATTGATGTCCTTGAACTGACGGTAAACGGAAGCAAAACGGACATAGGCTACCTCATCGAGGGTTTTAAGTCTGTCCATAACCAGCTCACCGATATGTACTGAGGTTACTTCTCTGTCCAGAGAGTTCTGGAGCTCTGCCTCAATGTCGGAGACCACCTTTTCCATCTGCTCGATGGAGACAGGTCTCTTTTCACAGGCGCGGAGCATACCGTTGAAAAGCTTTACACGGTCGAATGCCTGCCTTGATTTATCCTTTTTTACGACGATGATGGGCACACTTTCGATGATTTCGTAGGTGGTGAAGCGCTTACCGCAGGAAATACATTCACGGCGGCGGCGGATTTTCTCTCCCTCGTCGGTAGGTCTTGAGTCAATAACCTTGCTTTCTTCATAGTTACAGAAAGGACACTTCATTTTAAAAACTCCTTCATTTGTATTTTAACCCTGACGCACCTTTTTAAGCAGAGCATCAAGATATTTTGCACTTTGTGTGATTTCTCTTTTTCTCTCGTAGCCGTCGGAATAAAGCTCGATAATATATTTGCCGTTATATCCGGCCTTATGCAGAAGGGAAAAAAGATTTACGAAATCGAAAAGCCCTTCCTCACAGGGGGCGATACAGTCCATTTTTTCGCTGTAATCACTGAGGTGTACATGGACTATATTATTTTTCATAATGTCGATGAATTCCTTCGGCTCGAAGCCTGCCCGTCTGGCCTGCTTGACATCGAGAACCATTTTATAGCTGTCGCCTAACTGCTCTTTCATAAAACGGCTGAAGTCGGGGGTGGCGGAAATAAAGTTTACCACATTTTCGTGGGCTACACAGCAGCCGGCCTTCTGTGCGGCTTCATTTATAACAGCGAAGCGGTGGGCATATTCCTCCATTTCGATGTCGTAAAGCCGGGCAGCTCCGTGCATCACTATATATTTAGCACCCAGAAGGTTAGCCGCCTCAAAATAACGCTTGTAGTTATCCATAGCATCACCGAAGCGTCTTTTGTAGGCACTGAAAAACTCGTAGCCCTCACCAAATGAGGCGTAAGGGTGCAGAGACACTACATTGATACCGTAGGCATCCCGGATGGACTTAAGCTCCTTTATGAAAGCGGGACGGAGCTCCGAGTGAGCATTGAAGAATATTTCGCAGTGACTGAAGCCCAGCTCTGCTATGTGAAGAAAGGAGCGTTCCGTTTCCAGCGGATAAAAGCAGGCTGATGATGCACCGATTTCCATTTTTCCGTATCTCCCTCTCGATGATATAGTTACTTTATTTATTATATCAAATTCTTTCAGAAAAAACAACATAAAAAGCGGGGTGAACAGGAAAAATTAAAGGAATTTAATTTGGTTCCTCTTCAGACAGAATAAGATAAAGAGAAGAAAGCATATTCCAGGTGTTTTTATCCGTCTCCCCTGTTACGGAAATTCCCGATGCAGACTGAAAAATTCCGATGAGTCTCTCCGTATCCTCCGTATATTCGTCAGAGAGATAGGCTCCGCTGAAATTATCATAATAATCGGAAAGACGGGTTAGCATTAGGTTTATATTTCTGTTAAGATGGCTTTTCTTTCCTTTTTTAAGAGGGAAATCTCCGCTTTTGGCAGGTGCGGTCAGCATAGGCTCGGAAATAGCGAAAAGAGCCCTGTCGCTTTCCTCTAAAAGCTTATTCCAGGTAGCGAGGTTTACCTTGCCTGTCTGAGGGAGCAGATGCTTTCTCTGAAAGGCCGTAATGCTTTCCGTGGTTTCCTCACCGTATATTCCGTCGGGAACGAGGGAGGGAATGTCTCCGTCAATACGGGAAATATTTCTGATGTAGGTCTGAATTTCATATACTGCGGTGTCCATATTATGCCTCCTGTGATAGCTCTCTGCCCGGATACTGACGCAGAAGTCTCTGCTGACCTTCTCTTACGGTGGAATAGGCATCGGCCAGTGTATTCCAGGTTCTTTCGTCCACGGTGCCTGTCTGAGGCAGTGAGAAAATCCTCTGAAATTCTCTGACTGCATTCTGTGTCCTGCGGTCAAATATGCTTGAAGTGTTAACGGGCGGAATGTCGAAGAAAACCCGGGAAAGGTAGGACAGATAGCTTTTGAAGGCGGCTACAGAGGGGCCTGTGTCGCCCTGACGGAGAACCACTCCCGGATAAGGCTCAGTGGGAACACGGTCTATCTGCTGTCTTTCCTCTAAGTAGTCAACTATACCCTTATAGGCGTCATACAGACTTTCCCAGGTGGCTCTGTCCACCTCGCCGGTGGCAGGTAAGCCCTTATACCGCTGAAAGGCGCTCACCTGATTGGCTGTGTTCTGTCCGTAAACTCCGTCGGTATTAACGGGAGCTATGAAATCAACGAACTGACTTATGAGAGTGAGAAAAAACTGTACTGTTACCACCTGACCGCCCTGTGAGCCAAGGCCAAGGGAGCCTCTGAACTGCTTTGGAAGGTTTTCGTAGCCGATACCCTCGCTGTCTAATTCTGCCAGCCGGGTGACCGCATCGTAAATGTAGATTATTCTGTACCAGGTAGCCTTGCCTACTATGCCGTCGGCCGTAAGGGAAAAGATGCGCTGAAAGGCACGCACGGCATCCTCGGTGCTTTCGTCAAAGGCACCGTTAATGACAGGGATTTTCGGTATGGCGGGGTAGTTTGCAGAAATTCTGTTAAGATAAATCTGTATTCTGCGTATGTTCTCATTTAACTGACCTCTTTCCAGAGGTGTTCCCGGGTAGGAGGGAAGATTATCACCCACGGGAGCATTTACTACGATTTCCGTGTCGTTTCCGTAGTAGTATTTAAGTATATCTATGTCCGAATAGCCTCTTTCCGCCAGAGACAGACTTCCCCACTGAGACAGACCATCGCAGGAAGCCTCTCTGCCGTCGCAGTAGGAGGAAAAATAAGGGTTTACGGTTCCTTTCTTTCTTACATAGTCATTAAAAATTTCGTCAACGAGCTCGCTTATGTTTCCGTATATATTTCTGCCGTTTATATAGGACTGATCAAAGGCGGTGCTGTTTGTTATGTCGAAATCATAGCCCATAGCCCTGTACCACTCAGTATAGACACGGTTAAGGGCAAAGGTAATCTGTGCTAAAATATTCGCCCTTAAGGCCTGGGGCGGCCAGGTGGAGTAAATCTCCGATGAGGCTACATTTTTGATGTAGTCGGTGAAGGGAACGGTAACATTTTCAGCCGACGATGAGGGCGGGCCTAAATGTACGGTTATGGTCGAAGGTATAACGGGTAAGGTAGGCATATCATTTCACCTCGGCACTTATGGGAGTCATCTGTACATCTAAAATTACATCCGAGCCGCCTGCAGCCTCTATGAGAAGCCCTTTTTTAGGTGTGAAGCCTGTGGCATATACCTCGCCCGTATAGCTGATATATTGTTTGTCGCTGTCGGGATTCAGTGTATTGGCTTCGGGGGAGGAGGGCAGGCGCACCTTTTTAGTCACACCGTCTCTGTCCGTGGTAAGGAAGGTGTAGAGCCTGCCGTCCTTCACTACGAGCACCTTGGCGTTTTCGACAGGGTAGGCGTTATTACCCGTGAAAACCCGTGCGGAGAAGGCGGCATAGGCTGTCGGCCGGTTTTCCTGTTTGGGAAAATTATTTTCCGTTGCTTCCTCGTTAAAGACGGTATCTCCTATGGAGGGGATGTCATCGGCAGACGGCTCTTGATCGGTTTCTTTTACTTCTTCAAAAGGGAGAAGCTCACTTTCTTCCTCTGGGATGAAGCTTTCTTCCGGCTCCTGTACCGGCCTTTCCTCAGGAAGGTCGGGAAGAGTTTTTTCCCTGCTCATTTTTATTAGCTCGTCGGCATATTTTTTTATCATACTTTCGAAATTATTACCGTTCATAGCAAAACTCCTTTAAATAGCTTCACTTTTATTTATATATCCCCTACAGGTCTTTTATGTATATTTATCGGGTTTCTTTTTGGTTATTTTGCTCGTTGTAAAAGGAAGCGGTGTGTGCTATGATTAATTCAAAGATAAAACCAAAGGAGAAAGCTTATGAACAGTTTACAGAAGAAAAAGACATCGGGCCTTCGTATGTGGGTGCTTGTGTGGGGACTCGGTCTCGCGGGACAGATATGCTGGAATATGGAAAACCAGTGGTTTAACACCTTCGTTTACTCAAAAATCGGTAAAAATCCCTCTATCATCACGGGTATGCTCATCTGCAGTGCTCTGGCTACTACCTTTGCCACCTTCTTTTTCGGCACATGGGCAGACCGTACGGGTAAAAGAAGAATTTTTGTTTCCGTGGGCTACATACTCTGGGGTATTTTTACCATCGGCTTCGGTCTGACGGAGTTTATCAGTAAGGATATGTATCTTTTGGCCGCTGTGGCAGTAGTTTTAGCTGACACGGTTATGAGCTTTTTCGGCTCGATGGGTAACGATGCGGGCTATAACACCTGGACTACGGACATAATGACCGATAAAAACCGCGGACAGATAGGCGCCGCTCTTGCCACACAGCCTGTTTTAGGTACCATTCTCGGCACAGTGGTAGGCGGACTTTTAGTCGGTGAGGACGATAATTATATGCGCCTTTTCATTGTGATGGGGGTATTTGTGATTCTTTTCGGTATTCTCTCTCTTCTCTTTATGAGCAAGGCCGATGATGTTCCGCCGTCAAAAAGAGGCTCCTTCTTCAAGCAGTTTATATCTGTGTTTAATTTTAAGCGCTTTTTCACTCTTAAGGAGCTTGTGTGGGTAAATCTTATCAATACCGTATTTTTCATCGGCTTTAATGTTTACTTCGCATATATGGGTAACTACATTATCTATTATCTTGGCTATACGGCAGATATGATGGGCATTATCGAGGCAGTGCCTCTGGTTTTAGCTATGATTACGGCTATTCCGATGTCCTTCCTTATCAATAAAAACAAGCACATACCCCTGTCATTTTTCGCCATTATCACGAATATCATAGGTTTGCTTATCGTGGCACCGATAACCCCCGATATGGTGGATAATACCAAGCTTTTCGATTTCCGCCTCTGGCTCGGAATTTTCCTCGTAGGTGTGGGCTATATCGGTATTTTACAGGTTACCAAGGTATGGACCAAGCAGCTTTATCCCTCTGACAGTAAAGGTCAGTTTGAGGGTATATGGATTCTCTTTTTTGTCCTTTTCCCGATGATAGGCGGCTCCTTTATCGGAGAGGCTGTGGTTAAAACAAGCGGTGTGGTCATCACTAATGAGCTCAGCGGTCAGCTCGAATATATTCCTAACGGTAATGTTTTCTTCGTCGGTGCGGCTATAGTCGCTCTGTCGATCGTACCTCTGCTTATGACGGTAAAGCATTTCAAAAAGAGAATCATCGAAGAAAAGGCAGAATAAAAGAGAAAAATATAGTGGGGCTGTTGCATTAAGCGCAGACCAAAAAGCAAAACAAAAAACAGATGTGTCTGAGTTGATTTCAACTGAAATACATCTGTTTTTATATTTATTAAGCAGAATTATCTGCGTTGCACAAGGGTAAAATTTGCTTTTTTAGCCGTTTTTTCGCCCGCTCGGAGTATAAACATACGCCTTCGGGACGAAGAAAACGACTTCTGCATCTTAATGCAACAGCCCCACATTTTTATTTTTTTGTGAATTCCTTGCCGTTAATAAGGTAATCTATAGAAACATTGAAATATTCTGAAAGCTTATTAAGCATATCAAGGCTCGGCTCACGCTTACCGTTTTCATAATGTGACAAAGCCTCACGGGATATGTTCAGATCCATAGCCACTTTTTGCTGATTAAGATTCTGCGCTTTGCGTACTGCTTTAAGCCCTTTCATAAATTTGAAATGTCTCCTTGTAAAAAAAGTCTTGACATTATTGTAACGGTTTGTTACAATATAAATGTTACAATTTGTTACATTTGTGAGTGTCGCAAAAAAATAAAGAAGCATTTAAAAAAACGCTTCAGTTATTTTTCCGATTTGTTGATGTGTTCCTTCAGTATCTTATTGATGTACTGAGAAAAAGAACGGTCATCTTCTTCTGCCATTTCCCTGATGCGGCTTACGACATCCTCATCAAGGGTGATACTGACTTTCTCTTTGAGAGGTTTCATTTACTTATCAACTCCTGAGGGATATGATAACATAAACTAATAAAATCATATTGACAAATCCTACAAAGTAGGATAAAATACTACTGTAAATATTAACTGAATGTTAATGCGGCTTCTGCTTGACATAAAAATTTTTATTTGGAGGAAAAATTATGAAAAATCGTAAGTTTATTTTTGCCGTGGCACTTATGCTCAGCATTGTTATGATGTTCGGTACATTCAGCGCCGCCGCGGCAGGGGAAACACAGGTGCCCACCACAGGCACACAGACAGAGGGTGTTCTGCCCGAGGAGGATACAGCCGGGGACTCTTACTATGACGGTTATGAGGACGGATACTATGACGGTTACGGCGAGGGCTACGGTAACGGCTACAATGACGGCTTCAACAGCGGGTTCGGTTACGGCTCCGGCTCAAACCAGACCTTCTTCGAGAGAATAATCGATTTCGTTAAAAACCTTCGCTGGAGAATCGAATGGTTCTTAGAGGATGTAAAAGCGTGGATGATTGATGCTATGATGATTGATTTCCCCGCACCGAATTTCGACAGTGCTTATCTCCCTGCTGAAAATCAGGCAGTTTTAGGTGCTGATGCTCTCGCTCTGTGTGAAGAGTTCAACGCTATGGTCGAAAACGCCCGTTATGTGACAGAAAAAACCACAGTAACCAAAACCGCAAATGTTGATATCGAGGTAACTGACATTATTGGCGGAAAGCTCACAGAGGCTTTAATCAATCCCATTCTCAAGGAATATCTCGTAGCCGATACCTACACAGAGGTTTACTACGAGGGCGACGGAATATGGAATCTTCAGGATATTGTTCTTTGTCCCGAAGGACTCGTTTCAGCAGAGAAAACCGAAAATGCTGACGGAACCACAGATTATAAGTTCGTTCTTAAGGAAGAGGCTACCTATTTTGCAGGTCAGGAAGGTGACTATGTAACAGTAGGTATCATAAATTATGGTGGAACAGAAGTAATCACCGAAGGTATTTATCATGACCTTTGTGCAGACACACTTGACATCGAGTGGTTTATCTATGACTTTGCACCCCTTCAGATAACAGGTGCATCTATCAATTATCCCGGTGCTACTATCAAGGCAACAACCGATGCACAGGGCAGATTTATTTCTCTTTCCGTTGATATGCCCGTTAAGGGTACAGGCGAAGCCGCTGCAGGTCTCATCAGAGGCGACATCGCTCTCGAGGGCTACAGAAACGAAGGTTTTACATTTGAGTATGCCGCATAATGAGAGGAGATAAAGTAAAATGAAGAGCTTCAGAAAAATACTTTTGTTGCTTGCTTTGGTATTTACTCTTGCCATGACTTGTGTTGTAATGTCAAATGCAGCGACTTACCACACAGATGTAGTAGACGGCGTTTCGTACTGGTATATGAAACATGACGGTACGAAAGCAACTATTCTTGGGGTTACCGCAGAAACAGCAGTCGGCGATGTTGTGATACCTGAAAAATTGGGTGGCAATCAAGTTGTATCAATTGATGAATATGCTTTTAGTAATTGTACGGAATTAACAAGCATAACAGCCCCCAGCGGTCTGAAATATATTTATAAGAATGCGTTCAGGAACTGTACTGCTCTTAAAAGCGTAATATTACCTATGGTTAAAGAAATTGATAAATATGCATTTTCTAATTGCTCGGCTCTTACAACATTATCAGTTCCTGCAAATGTATCATATGATAGCGGTACTTTTGACGGATGCACCAATATAACTGATATTACGATCACAAAAGGCACCAGCGGCGGTATGGTCAGTTATAAGACAGATTCAGACTATAGAAGCTACTATAGAAATACTCCTTGGTATGCCGGCAGAAACAATGACCTGAAAATAACTGTTGAGGAAGGTGTTGGCAATATCGGTTCCTATGCATTTTATAACTGCACCGGTCTCAAAGAAATTTCATTGCCAAAGAGTATAAGCTCTTACGGAACAGACGCTTTTAGCGGTTGTAATAATCTTGAAAGTATAACTATTCCTGCAGAATTTATTGTGAATGACGATGCTTTTTCCCAGTTAACAAAAATCAAAAACGTAACAGTAACAAAGGGCACAACCGGAGTGATACCTGCCGGTGACGGTAATTTACTGTGGCATAAGCTTCCTGACGGAGGATATGATATCATTCTTGAAGAGGGTATAACTGATATTGGTGTCGAAGCTTTTGAAAATGCAGTCGGAATTAAAAGTATAACATTCCCTGCATCTATTGAAAAGATAGGGGCAGATGCTTTTTACAATTCACAAATAGAAAATGTATATATAAGTGATCTTGACAAGTGGTTAAATATTAATTTTAGCGGAAACGGTAACCCTGTGAGGGGAAATACCAAACTCTGGTTAAACGGTGAACTTTTAACAAAAATTGTTGTTCCGGATGGCGTGGAAAAAATAGGTGATAATATATTTAGTTTATGGAAGGGCCTTACCGATATTACAATTTCTGACAGTGTAACAAGTATAGGCAGTTACGCATTTAACGGTTGTACAGGGCTTAAAGAGATTGTAATTCCTGACAGTGTAACAACAATCGGTGATTGTGCTTTCCAAGGCTGTAAGAGCCTTGAAAAAGCAGATTTACCTGACAGTGTAACAACAATGGGTTCTTCAGTTTTCAAGGACTGCAAAAGCCTTAAGGAGGCTGATATACCTAAGTCTCTTACAGCAATTGAATATCAGACTTATTTATATTGTGAAAGTCTTACCAGTGTAGTTATACCGTATGGGGTTAAAACTATCGAAAAAAGAGCGTTTCAGAATTGTTATAATCTTGAAAGCGTTACCATTCCCGACAGTGTAACAACAATTGAGAATGAGGCTTTTGGATATTGCAAAAAAATCTCCGGTTTGACTCTTTCTAATAATGTTAAATATTTAGGAACCAGCATTTTATATGGCAATAACGTTATTCATTATGTAGGTATCAGTAGTGATATCGAAGGTTATAAAGATTACTCCAGATACAACAACATCCATTACATCCCTGATCCTGCAAGAGTTAGAAGCTGTTCTGACGGTCCGTTCAGTTCAGCTGATGATTGTGAAATCTGTGCCGAGTGGATAAGTAAAAATAACAGAAAAGACTTACACAGTTTTTCAGAATACAAAAGTAACGGTGATGCAACATGTCTTAGCGACGGAACTAAGACTGCACGCTGCAACAACAAATTGTACTGTGATATGGAAGATACAATTCAGGATGTAGGCTCAAAGAAAGGTCACTCTGACAGCGATAAGGACGGTGTTTGCAATGAATGCAGAACCGATTTTACAGTAGGCTGCGGACATCTCTGCCACAAGGGCGGTATAGAAGGATTCTTCTATAAGATTGCTCGCTTCTTCTGGAAGTTATTCAAAACAAATGAAGTATGCTCCTGCGGTATGTACCACTATTAATTTAAACTGAAAAAAATCGGAGTCGTTTTTGCACGGCTCCGATTTTTGATTTATAGATTTTATCACATAAGACCTAACTCTTTACATTTTTTGACGTGTCCGGCCCATGTCTCATTGAAGTAAAAATTCTTTTCCGCGTCTGTAACAAAGAAGAAGTAATCACTTTCAGCGGGATAAAGCGCCGCCTCTATAGCTGCCGTGCCGGGACAGGTGATGGGCCCCTCGGGAATGGCAGGGCATTTGAAGACATTGTAGAGTGCTCTGTATTTATCTGTCTCTGCCAGAAGCTCGTCCTCGGTGATTTCTCTGCCTACTTTTTCTTCAAGGAGCTTTTTAAGATAAGGTGACCTTACCACATAATTTTCGAGATACTTGATTGTTACATCACATTCGAGCTTTGTGCCGCTTTTGAGGCGGTTATAAAGAACGGAGGAAATGAGCTTCATCGATTCCTCGGAATAGGATTCCTCCTGTATAATGGCGGCAAGAGAAATTATCTCGTCCAAGGTATATCCGAGCTCCTGTGCCCTCAGGGTGTATTCGCCCGTTAATTTGGCTGAGGTATTACGGAGGATTTTTTTCAGTACATTTTCTGCACTGTCATTCAGATAAAATTCGTATGTGTCGGGGAAAAGATAACCTTCCAAAAGAAATGCACGCTGTGAATCGGGGATAAATTCCGTGAAGGTGTAGCCGAGAGAGCTTATATAGCCGACATCGTTTGTCAGTCTGATGAAATCCTGTGCGGAGCATACACCCTTTTCCTCGAGCCTTTCGGCGATTTGTACTACAGTGAAGCCCTCGGGGAAGGTGACCGTGGCAGTGGGTATGCCTGTGGTGGTTGCAGCTGAGGGCGGAGGAGCCGTAGTGCCTGTTCCTGTGTCATCCTTTCCGCAGGCGGACAGAAACAGAGTGCAGATAATGAGAATAAGGACAGCGGTTTTTTTCATATTTTCACTTCCTTTAAATTTTTTCTTTTGTAAGAATTTTATCATAGAGGTGTGGAAAAATAAAGAGAAAAGGCGATAATTTATAAAAATTGTAAGAAAATAGCAATTTGCACTAATAAAATACACTCTATTTTTAAAAAAGACTTGAAAATTATGCACATTTGTTATAAAATAAAGCAGATAAAATAAAATCTAAAGTATTCGGAGGAATATTAAAATGGTATCAGCAGGTGATTTCAGAAACGGCGTTACTTTTGAAATGGACGGTAACGTACTTCAGATTATTGAATTCCAGCATGTTAAGCCCGGTAAGGGTGCAGCCTTTGTCCGTGCAAAGGTAAGAAATGTTATTACAGGCTCCGTTATCGAGCGTACCTTCAACCCCAACGAAAAGTTCCCCACAGCCTTCGTTGAGAGAAAGGATATGGAATACTCCTACAGCGACGGCGGTCTCTACTACTTTATGGATCCCGAAAGCTATGAGCTTATCCCCATCAACGAAAGCGAGCTTTCCGACAACTTCAAGTTCGTTAAGGAAAATATGGTATGTAAGGTTCTTTCCTACAAGGGTAATGTTTTCGGCGTAGAGCCTCCCACATTCGTAGAGCTCCAGGTTACCAAGACCGATCCCGGCTTCGCAGGTAACACAGCTACAAACACAACCAAGCCCGCTACACTTGAAACAGGTGCAGAGGTTAAGGTTCCCCTTTTCATTGATGAGGGCGAAATGATTCAGATTGACACCAGAACAGGTGAATATCTCGGCCGTGCATAATTTATTTTAAATTAAAGAAAGGAAACAACTATTATGTCAGTTTCAGAAAATGTTGCATATTTAAAGGGCCTTATGGAAGGTCTTGATTTAGACGAGGATAAAAAGGAAACCAAGCTCTTCGCCGCTATTATCGAAACTCTCGATGAAATCGCATCCGAGCTCAGCGATATGGAAGAGGATATGGAGGATCTTTCCGATTACATCGAGGAAATCGACGAGGATCTCGGTGATGTAGA
The DNA here is from genome assembly GCA_017436375.1 of Clostridia bacterium. Classification (GTDB taxonomy): domain Bacteria; phylum Bacillota; class Clostridia; order Oscillospirales; family Acutalibacteraceae; genus UBA6857. The sequence continues at coordinate 12,644 of JAFSDF010000128.1, forward strand.
GGAATATGTTTACGACGAGGACGACTGTGACTGCGATTGCTGCTGTGATGATGACGACTGCGATTGCTGTGATGATGAGTGCCTCGAGGTAGAATGTCCCGCTTGCGAAAACACTGTTTGCATCGGCTTCGATGAAATCGACGATGACGGTGAAGCAGAGTGCCCCTGTTGCGGTGCTATTCTTGAATTCGAAATCGAGGAAGAGGAAGAAACCGAAGAATAATCCCTGAATAACAAACAAATCTCCTCGGCTGGAAGGTCGGGGAGATATTTGTATAAGAGAGGTATTTATGGTAATAAGGAAACCTGTGAGAGAGGACATACCCGCCCTTTTAGATATTTATAACTACGAGGTGGAAAACGGTGTGGCTACTCTTGACATAAATAAAAAGACACTGTCAGAATGGGAAAGCTGGTACGATAACCACAATATCGGTAATCATCCCCTTATAGTCTGTGATATTGACGGTGAAACCGCAGGCTACGCCACGCTGTCCTCCTACAGAGAGAAGGAGGCCTACAAATCCACCGTAGAGCTTTCCGTTTATGTTTCGCCCCTCCACCGTAAAAAGGGTGTAGGTACTGCGCTTATGGAGGCTATTATTTCTATGGCAAAAGAGGACGAAAGCATTCACACCGTAGTTTCGGTTATTACGAGCGGCAACGAGGCCTCCTGCCGTCTGCACGAAAAATTCGGCTTTACCTTCTGCGGAACCATCTGTGAGGTGGGAGAGAAATTCGGAAGGTATGTGGATATAGAGAATTACAGCTTAAGAGTATAAATAAAGGTGCGACACTTTTCGAAGTATCGCACCTTTATTGTTATGCTTTTTTCCATTTAGCATAAAGCACCTTGTTTCCTGTTTCCCAGGGCTTTATGGCCGTTACCTTTTCTTTTTTACAGGCCTTGTCTGTGTACCAGCCTACGAATTTATAGCCTTTTCTTGTAGGCTTTTTAAGGGTGAGTCCGGAGCCTGTCTTATATGATTTTTTAGTGTCCTTATGAAGCTTGCCTCCGTTTGCATTATATTTTACCTTATAGGTTTTAGCTTTTACCCATACGGCATAAAGAGTCACGGTTTTTCCGTTTTTCGAGGTGAGATTTTTTACCTTCTGACCGTTTGTGTAAACAGGCTTACCGTTTTTCTTCGTTGCCCAGCCCGCGAAGACCTTGCCCTTCGGTGCTTTGAAGGTGTTTTTTGACAGAGCCTTGCTTTTGCCGTATTTAAAGCCTGTCTGCTTCTTCATCGAGCCGCTGCCTCCGTTTGCGTTAAACTTTACGGAGTAGCTGTTTCTTTCCCATTTGGCATAGAGGTCAAGATTACCCGTATGGAAGGTCTTGATCTTAATAATAGGCGTGGTTTTAAGCTTTTTATCCGTACACCAGCCTACGAAGGTGTACCCCTTTCTTTTCATATCAAAGTCGTCGGGAAGGTATCTGGAGGTTTTGCCTGAGGTATATGTGCTCCAGGGATTACCGGGACCCTCTCCGCCGGTAGAATGATAGGTTATTTTATAGTTCTTCACCTTCACCCATTTGGCATAAAGTGTGACTGTTCCACCGTTCTTCTCGGTGAGAGCCTGGATGTTGTCCCGGTTTTCATAGACAGCCTTACCTTTTTTCGACAGTGCCCAGCCGCCGAAAACCTTACCTTTGGGAGCCTTGAACTTATTCTTTTTTAAGATGTCTCCGTAATAATCGACTTTTTTCTGACTGCTCATTTTGCCGCTACCGCCGTTGGCATTAAATTTGACGGTGTAAAAGATTTCTTTTCTGCTGACTGAAACATTAAGCTTTGCCATAAGCTTTTTGCCTTTATAGACAGAAATTGTCGCATTATCATTTTCTTTTGTTTTGACGGTATATTTACCTTTATTGTCTACGGAGATTACCTTGCTGTTACTGCTTTTGAAGGTCAGAGAGCTTGTTTTACAGCTTTCCGGGTAAATCTTATAAGTAAGAGTGCCTGAATCTCCTGCTGTTACCCAGAGGGTTTCTGAATTAAATTTAAAAATAAGGGGAGTATTATCGTAGGTTGTAGGTTTGTATACCTTCAGCTTTTCATTCGACCAGCCCTTTGTTCCTTTTCTGTAATAAAATTTCAGGTCGGGAGAACACCGTACAAAGGCTTTTTCTGTGCCTATGGGAGCATTGCCTTCAAAGAACACATATCTGAGGAAAGAGCAGTCGAAAAAAGCCTCTTTTGAAAGGATTTTTACACCAGAAGGAATGATTACACTTTCGAGCTTGTCCAAGCCGTGTATTGCAACCTTGTCAAAGATTTCCATACCCTTGCCGAACCGGATGCTTTCGATGCTTTTAGTGTTTGATTTTTCTTGACCAAAGGAGTCACAGGAGAGGAATTTTAAAGTATCGGGTAATCTTACGGAAAGCAAATCAACATTTGTGCTTATGAAGTGTCGGCCTATGCTCGTTACGGGCTTGCCTCCTATATGCGAGGGAATGACCAGATGTGCATCTTTACCGTAATAAGCAGAAATCTCTACACTGTCACGGAATTCCTTGTAAGCGAAAAGCTTATTAGAATTCTTATTATGCTGATTTACAAGCGTGGGATAGTTGCCGTCGGTTATTTTCCAGATGCTTTTATCCCAAGGCTTGGTGTTGTCCCATTTTGAGGTGTCCGAATAGAAGGATGCCTTTTTCAGCAGAGAAGCGTCTGTCTTCCCGACCTTTACCAAAGGAGTATCACATCTGTCTATTTCTATGGCAGAAGCAAAGTCTCCGCTGTAATAGCAGTTTGTGACCAGAGAGGTGTATTCATTGTTATCTATGTCTGCTTCTCCGTCACCTATAATAATCACAACTCTGTCTGCTGAATTAGCTCTTTCACCGAGAATGTTTGAGGTTGACACACAGTTTATGATTCGGGTAGGAATTATATCTGTGTACGGTGAGCCGAGAGCGCCTAGTGCAATCACGGTTCCTGCCATACCTCCGGCTTTAGGAGCCGTGATTTTACCGGTGGAAATACAGTTTTCGATACGGCCGTTTATGACGGCGCCTGATATGCCGCCTGCGAGAGAAGAAGCGGTTACAGTTGCATCGCTTCGACAGTTTAAAATCATAGAGTCTTCACTGGAGCAGTCGCTGGCACAGACGGAGCCTGATATGCCGCCTGCTATGGCCCCGACGATTTTTCCGCTGACATAGCAGTTTTTGAAAAAGCTTGAATTCTCGCCGCAGATACCGCCTACCCATTCAGTGCCGGGGCAGTTTATGTCTACATTTATAAGGTTTATGTTACTGAATTCTGAAAATTCACTTACGGCAAAAAGGCCTGCATACCATTCGTCTAGACTGACATCTCTGAGCCCTGTTATTTTATAGCCGTCACCGTCATAATTGTAGGCTCCTACATAGTTGAAGCCGCCTTCCCGGTAAATGCATTTTATAGGATACCAGGTTTTACCGCTTAGGTCGATATTTGCGGTCTGTCTGAAATAAACGGATGACTCCTTGTTGAGGCCTTTATAGCCTACGAGAGACAGATAAGCAAGTTGCTCTGCTGTTCTTATGCGATAGGGGTCGCTCTGAGTTCCGCTTCCTCCGTCAAAGGCTTTGGCAGCATAGTCGAGCCAGATTTTCATATCCTTGGCATCGACATTACACGTGGCATTTTTACCGTTCGGGATAGAAAAGACTATATCGGTTTTGCCGACTTTTTTCGGTGTAAGAGCGTGTCCGTCAAAGGAGACAACAGACGTATCCTTTATGGTATAGGTGTAGCTTTTATCCGTTGCATCCTTGGGGAGAACGGTAACTACAGGCAAAACGGACTTTGATTTGTAGTTTTTACTGTATGCCAGTTCTATTTTCGTGTTGAAAATTTTAATGCTTTCAGCAGGCTTTTTGTCTCCGAGAAGAACTCCGAAATCGATGGCGCCTGAACCGAAGGATGAATCCTCGCCTTTCAATCCAAGGTCAACTGTGGCTTTTTTCAGCTGTGAAGAGAGCTGAAAGACACTGAGCGAGGGCGTGTTTAAGAGAAGCATTGCCGCGGCTGCTGCTGCGAAGGGTGTAGCCATAGATGTACCTGAGGCTGACTCATAGCTGCCATTTGCGAAAACAGTACTGCTCCAGATATTTTCACCGGGAGCGGAGATGTCTACAGCTTCACCGAAGTTCGAGAAGTCAGATAATTGATCCTCTTCATTTAGGCTTGCCACCGTAATACATTCATCGACTCTGGCGGGGCAGTGCTTATCGGTGTCTTCCGATTCATTACCTGCAGCTACAACACAGAGCACACCTGCCTCAGTAGCTCTTCTGACAGCATCGGCAAGCTCACAGTCATCATCGGTGCAGGTGCCGCCCAGGCTCATGCTTATTATGTCAGCTCCCATTCTGACCGCATAATCTATTCCTTCAGCGATGACGGAATTAAGACCGCTGCCTCCTGCATTCATTACCTTTACAGGAAGAATCTTAACACAATCCGGTGTGTTGTCGGCGATGATACCCGCACAGTGTGTTCCGTGCATATGGTCGTCGGTGGGATCGCTGTCATTATTCACGAAGTCATAGCCTGTGGAAAGAAGTCTGCCTTTTAAAAAGGGATGCTTCATTTCCACACCTGTGTCTATCACGGCTACGATGATTTCGCTGTTTTTTTCGTTTTTCGCGAGATACTGCTTATACCTGTCGCTTTCGATTCTTTCTGCACCCCAACGGTTTCTGCTTTCCTGTGTGAGTGGGTTGTCTGAGGCGGTCTTTACTGAAGCGACGGTAATGATGCTGTCTACGGAAACGGAGTCGATTCCTTTCAAAGACTTTAGGCGTATGTAGGCCTCTTTGGTTCTTTCCTCGCTGTCAAACTGAAGAACATATTTACCTTCTCCGTCAGAAAGAACGGAAGAAGCACCGTAAATTTTGAAGGAAACATTCTTTTTTGCTCTGACTATAAGACGCTTAGTCTGATAGGGTCTTCTTATAGTAAGCTTACCACCGCATTCTTCCACAGTACAGCCATTCTTTTCCAGTTCACTGCGAGATATACCTGAGAGAACCTTTTCTGTTTCTTCATCGTTTTCATCTGCGGGGATAAGTTTCTCCTCATCTATTCCGTTTTCAACTATGTCGGCGGGAGTCTGCTGTGTGGCATTTCCGTCCACGGTGATACCTGTTTCTTTATCTACGGTTATTTCACCGAAATAGTTTTCTTCCCAGTTTTCACTGATAAGCTCATTAAGCTTTTCCGTGAACTCATCGGGAGATTCGGCTACTACGGTTTCTGCACCGCCCTCCGCGATTTCATCAGGCGTGTCGAGGCGGACAGAAGGTAAGCTGATTTCTATTTCTCCGAGCGTTTCCGTTACAGCTAAAGCGAGCTGGCCGGGAATGAGTGTAAGCAAAAATACGGTAAGCATCATAAAGGCTGTTATTTTCTTCATAAGAGCATCTCCTTTATTTTTTTCTCCACTCTAAGTATACATTAGCATGAGACAAATGTCAATATTTACACTCGTAAAACTAAGTGCAAAAACAAGGTGTATATATCAAAGGTTTTTTGTCGTAAAATAAATACAGAGGTGAGCTGTTATGTTTGAAGTAAAAAAAGAAGAATATATAAATAAAACATTCCGTATGCCTGTAACTCTGGTCAGAAAGCTCGAAGAGGTGGCACAGAAAGAAAAGGTTTCGCTGAATAATCTGGTTATACAGTGCTGCGAATATTCTCTTGATAATATGAAAAATGAAGACTGAACGAAAACCATATCCCGAGCAGGATATGGTTTTTATATATATGAGCAGGTGTGTTTTTCTGATTTAAAGGATACGGAGCACGGTAAAAAGGAGGATAGTTCTATTAAGGAATATTATGAACGAACGGTTAACAAAAAATTAAAAAATCATAAAAGCCCTCAGCATATTTTTAAGATAAACTAAAAATTAACTAACTATGTTTTTTTGAACAAATAAAAGAAAGAGGGTATTTTTTATGAAAAGAATTATTTCGGTCGTTCTGGTTATCGTTATGCTCTTTACATTTGCCGCACCTGCCGGAGCTGCAGGAGGCAGTGATTATAGGCACTGGGGTAATCAGATTCCTGTCGTGGTTTTCCACGGTGACGGCGAACCTATTTATAATACTGAGGGGGAAAAGGTCTTTCATTTTTCCGAGATGCTTAATATGCTTGGAGGTAGCGCAGAGGGGGCCTTGGCCGAGTCTGTAGTGAATGTTCTTATGCCTTTCCTTATGGAAGGTATTGTAAACGATAACTGGGATCCTTACTATGATGCACTTGAAAAGGAGATCGGTGAGCTGTTTACAGAGGCACGTTATGACGAAAACGGCGAAAACTGGAACGGCACAGATGTTTCCAAAGCTGTAAGACAGCAAATGGTTGATAATTTAAAAAGAGATACAAAGAAGATATACTCACACAAATCCTACGGTGCCTATGATTATCAGTTCTGGTATGACTGGAGACAGGATCCTTTAAAGACAGCTGATGAGCTTCACGAATATATCCAGGGTGTTAAAAAGATTACAGGCAGTGAAAAGGTTTCTCTTATGGGCCGTTGCCTTGGCTCGACTATTATAATGGCTTATGTGGCAAAGTATGGCACAGATGATATTCACGGTGTAGCATTTAACGGAAGCGTTGCAGCCGGTGGTGAAATTATCAGTGAAACCATAAGCGGTAAATTTGAAATTGACCTTGCCGCCATAAACAGAATGCTTACAGACTTCAATGTTAAGGATAATATGGGGCTGGATCCTTTTATTACAAAAAGCCTTGACCTCGCCGCAAAGGTTGCTATGGTAGCTGGTATCGAATTTGAGGAGACAAAAATTTACGGTAAGCTTGTTCAGGGTGTGACATCGGCTCTTGCTCTTTCTACTTTCTTTACATGGCCGGGATATTGGGCTCTCGTAACAGAGGGTGACTATGATGAAGCTCTTCGTTATGTATTCGGCAAAGAAGGCAGCGCAAAACGCGAAAAGTATGCAAAGCTTATCGAAAAGACGGATGCATATCACGAGTTGGTCGCATCGAATATTGACGGAATTCTTCAGACCATAAAGGACAACGAAGTTAAAACGGTTAATATAGCAAAATACGGCTATCAGATAGCTCCGGTTATTGAATCAAGAAATCAAATCGGCGACCAGTTTGTAACATTGAAATTAGCTTCTTTTGGTGCAACTACATCAACAGTGTTTGAGACTCTTCCCGAGGAATATATTCAGAGCAGAATCGATGAGGGTAAGGGAAAATATATTTCTCCCGACAAGCAGATAGATGCTTCGACCTGCTTCTTCCCTGACTCTACATGGTTCACAAAGGGAATATCACATTCTGACTGGACTGATTTTGAGACAGGCCTGCTGTATCAGGTAGTAACTGCCGACAGACAGCTCACTGTTGATGATTTTGACTGTACGCAGTTTGTTTGCTATGATAATGAAACCCAAACCGCTTATCCTATGACAGAGGAGAACTGTCATATCGAAAACTGGAAAGTCAGTTCGCTTAATAATCCTAAGACAGAAAAGGAAGCGTTAGTCTCTGTAATCAAAAGCCTGATTGATTGGGCTATAGAATTAATTAAAATAATAGTGGGAGTAATCGAAAAGAATCAGGCTGCTGCTCCGATAGCATAATCTTAATAAGTTAATAAGGGGATGTTGCACCATGCGCAACACCCCCTTATTGTTTTTATGCATCGTTTTACTTCAAATACTCAATCGCATATTCATGGAGTAATTTGTCTGCTCTCTTTGCGCAGTCTGGGTCATTTGCCAGACCGTGGTCAGAATTGGGATAGCTGATGAACTCATATTCCACGCCGTACTGCTCGAATTTTTCTATGATTGAAAGTGCGTTTGAATAGGGCACAACATCGTCTTTTTCACCGTGGCAGAGAATGGTGGGTACCGTGTTTTCGTTTACATAGGCGATGGGAGAAACACTGTAGAGGGCATCCTTCGCACTGTCCTTTTCTTCGATAGTGAAGGTCTGTCCGCATGCCCATGACATAAGACCGCACACGGTAGCCGTATCGCCGAGTGCGCTTTCATAATAGAAGTTACTGTCATAAAGATCCGTCGGTCCGCAGTAGCTACAAACTGCCGCAGGGGTTATGGGTGCTGTGTCTTTTCTGGAATAAGCATAGAACATGGAAAGATGTGCACCTGCCGATGAACCTGTAAGAAGAACTTTATTGATTTTTACACCCTTTTTCTCACCGGCTGTCTTGATAGCCGAGAGAGCCGAATCTATATCGTCGGCAATATCGTGAAGGCTGACGCTTTCGTCAAGGTAACGGTAATTGAGTGCGGCAGCAGCTATGCCGAGGTCGTTGGCACAGGAGCCTACAGCATCCTTGTAGCCGTCTTTGTCGCCGGCAATCCACGCTCCGCCGTGAATGAAAAGAACAAGTCCGATTTCTCCGTCGTTATCTTTAGGTATGGCAAGGTCGAGGACCTGCCTTTCATGCTTGCCGTAGTCCATATTTGCGAAAACGTAAGCGTCGGAGCTGTTTATTCCGCCGAAAACGCCGCCAAGACCCAAAGCGTTAAGAATGGTAAATATCACCGAAATAAAAAACGCAATAATTTTGTCGAACATAATGCTTCCTCCTTTGATTTCCTGCTTTTGGTTATATGCCGAAATGCTTTATCAGTCTGTTATATTCCTCATCGCTTATGGAGCATATACTGCCGTGCCTCGGTGAGAAATCCATAGAATAGTCCTCTTTTTTTACAGGGAGATAATTTTTGAAATCATCCGTCTGCTGCATAAAGAACCTGCCCTTGCCGTATTCGTCCATAATCATAATAAAGGTATCTGTTCCGTTTACGGGATACATTTCGCTGCCCTCTACACCGCTCGGTGCTGCGGAAACCACTACAGGCTTATCCTCGTAGGGGCCTTCGGGCCTGTCGGAGAGAACATAGGCTATGGTCTGATCCTCATCGTGCTTAAAGAAAAGATAGTATTTACCGTTTCTTTTATTATATATAATGTCGCCGTCTATGGTCTGTATGCCTTCGCGGCAGTACATTTTTTCAGGCTTGGTTATGGTTTTGAAATCATCGGTGAAGGCGTAGTACATACCTGCTGTGTTGTGCTCCTTGGTGGAATGTGCCCAGTAAAGCATATAGGTTTGCCTTTCCTCGTGCCACAGAGCCTGAGGTGCCCAGGCCCGGGTGGTGTTTGCGAATTCACCGCCGAGAGCCTTTATATCGATGATGGTCTCGTCGGTCCATTCGGTGAGATTTTTTGATTTCCAGGTAACGAGAGCGTGGTTTGACTCCCAGCCCTCCTCACACCGCATATCAGTGCCTACTATGTACCAATGTCCGTCAGTGCCCTTAAGAATGTACGGGTCGCGGACGCATTTTTTGCCCTTTTTATGCTCGATAACGGGCTTGTTTCCGTTAAGGGGAGAGAATCTGTAGCCATCCTCACTGACAGCGAAATGTAAGGCTTCCTCGCCCTCACCGTTACCGACGAAATACACGAAAAGGTATTTGCCGAAAAGGCTTTTTACGGGTTTAGCGTATTCCATAATGCTTTCTCCTTATTTTTTGATTTTATCCCAGTATTCCTTAGCCGCCTGCTCTGTTTTGTTGTCTCCGTAGATATAATACTTTTTATTCTTTATCTTATCAGGGAGATATTGCTGAGGAACATAATGGCAGGGATAGTCGTGGGGATAAAGATAAAACTGCCCTTTGTTCTGATTATCCTCTCCGTCGTAGTGCATATTCTGAAGCTGACGGGGAATAGGGCCGAAGTTCCCGCGGCTCACATCTGCCATAGCCTCATTGATTCCCATATATGCCGAGTTGGACTTGGGTGAGTTACATACGAGGACTACCGCATTAGCCAGAGGGATTCTTGCCTCGGGAAGACCTACCATCAGCGCCGTGTCCACTGCCGCCTTTACGATGGGAATAATCATCGGATAGGCAAGCCCTACATCCTCGTTGGCACAGACCAGAAGCCTCCGTGTAGCCGACGGAAGGTCCCCGGCCTCAAGCAGACGGGCGAGATAGTGGAGAGCTGCGTCGGCATCGCTTCCGCGCATACTTTTCTGAAAGGCAGAGAGAATATCGTAATGCTCATCGCCCTCGCGGTCATATTTAAGAGCACTTTTCTGAGTGAGCTCCTTTGCCTTTTCGAGGGTGACGACTATTTTACCGTCCTTATCGGGGAGAGTGCTTAAAACACACAGCTCGGCTGAGTTCATCGCCTTTCTTACATCTCCTCCGCAGGAAAGGGCAATATGCTTTATGGTTTCTTCGTCTGCGGCTATGGGTATATTCTTTTCGGTGGCAAGGAAGGAGAAGGCTCTTCTGACTGCCGGAATAATGTCATCTGCCGTAACACTTTTGAATTCAAAGACAGTGCATCGGCTCAGAATCGCTCCGTGAATGTAGAAATAGGGGTTTTCCGTAGTAGAGGCTATCAGCGTGATTTCTCCTCTTTCGATGTAGTCCAGGAGTGTCTGCTGCTGTTTTTTATTGAAATACTGTATTTCATCGAGGTAAAGGAGTATGCCCTGCGGTGCGGCCAGAGTGTCAAGCTCGGCGACAATGGCCTTTATGTCGGCTGTGGAGGCTGTGGTACCGTTAAGCTTGTGGAATTTACGGTTAGTCTTTTTGGCCATAATGGAGGCAAGAGTGGTTTTACCTATGCCCGAGGGGCCGTAAAAAATGAGATTCGGAAGCTCTCCCGACTCTATTATGTTGCGAAGGGCGGCACCTTCTCTGAGGAGATGCCTCTGTCCGACTATATCCTCGACTGTCTGCGGACGGATTCTGTCAGCAAGGGGTGCTTTCATATTTTCACCTGCTTTTTTATTTGATCTTTCATAATTTTAACATTAATTTCCGGTGTTGTAAATAGTTTTACCGAAGGTAAAAATTAAAGGGGCTTTTTAAAAATGAAAAGCAGATAATATTAATATCGGAGTACTGATACTGACTAAAATCCTCTTGTGGAAAAAGATATTTAGTATATTTTTCACAAAAAGCCCCGAAAGGTCTTTTAATTTGTGAAAAATGGTGCTATAATACATTAGTTATATAGTGAGTTGTACTGTCTCTGAGTCGATAGAGACGAAAATATATTGGCGCATTTCCGAAGAAAAAAACGGAAAGGGAGATAAAATTTTGGAAAAATTAGTTATCCACGGCGGTAACAGACTGTCGGGTGAGGTAGAGATAAGCGGTGCGAAAAATGCCGCTGTAGCCATTATTCCGGCTACTCTTCTCGCTCAGGATGTATGCCGTATAGAGAATATACCGAATATCAGTGATGTATCCTGCATGGTCAGAATCTTAAGCCAGATGGGCGCACAGGTAAAATACATCAATAAACATACCATCGAAGTAAATACCAAGTCCGTAAATTCCTACATCGTGCCTCACGAGATGACCAGACAGCTCCGTGCCTCCTATTATCTCATCGGTGCACTTTTAGGCAGATACAACAGAGCCAAGGTGGCTCTTCCCGGAGGATGTGACTTCGGTGTCAGACCTATAGATCTTCATATAAAGGGCTTTGAGCTTTTAGGTGCTACAGCCGTTACTGAGGGCGGTATGATTAACGCTAAGGCGGATCACCTGACGGGCAGTGCCGTTTATATGGACAAGGTCTCCGTAGGTGCCACCATAAATATTATGCTCGCTGCAGTAAAGGCCAGAGGTCTTACCATTATCGAAAATGCGGCCAAGGAGCCTCACATCGTAGATCTGGCAAACTTCCTCAACGCTATGGGCGCAGATGTCAGAGGCGCAGGCACCGATGTTATCAAAATTCATGGCGTAAGCAATATGCACGGCTGTACCTATTCCATCATTCCCGATCAGATTGAGGCAGGCACCTATATGGTAGCCGCCGCAGCTACGGGCGGTGATGTTCTCATTAAAAATGTAATCCCGAAGCATCTGGAGTCTATTACTGCAAAGCTTCTCGAATGCGGTGCAGACGTCACGGAATATGACGACGCAGTCAGAGTTCAGTCCGACGGTAATTTCAGAAAGTGCAATCTTAAAACGATGCCCCATCCCGGCTTCCCCACGGATATGCAGCCTCAGATGGCAGTGCTTCTTTCAGTGGCTAAGGGTACATCTCTCGTTTCTGAGGGCGTGTGGGATAACCGCTTCAGATATGTAGAGCAGCTGATGAGAATGGGCGCAAATGTACAGGTGGACGGTACCATAGCTGTGTTCCAGGGTGTGGAGGAGCTTACGGGTGCCCCTGTTAAGGCTGATGACCTTCGTGCAGGTGCGGCTATGATTATCGCAGGTCTTATAGCCAGAGGAATTACCGAGGTAGAGGATATCGTCTATATCGACAGAGGCTATGAGGATTATGTGGAAAAATTCAGAAATCTGGGTGCGGATATTTACCGTAAAGAAATCCGTGAAGCAGAAAAAATAAACAGCGCGGGTTAAAAAATAAAAGAGTTTGTGAAAGTTTTTTGACAAACTCTTTTTTGTGTGAAGAAAGGAAAAATATGGCAAAGTTCTGTTCTTTGTTTTCGTCAAGCTCAGGCAACTCAACCTTTCTGGGAAACGGAGACCGGGGTATACTTATAGATGCAGGAGTCAGTGCAAAAAAAATCAAGGAAGCACTTCTGTCGAGAGAGATCGATCCTGCAAAAATTGACGGTATTTTCGTTACCCATGAGCACAGTGATCACATAAAAGGCATAAGAATTCTGGCCTCTACATATAAAATTCCCGTGTATGCTACTGAGGGAACTATGTCAGCACTGGAGGAAAACGGTACCGTAAACGGTAAATTTCCCTTTGAGATTATGCCCCGTGAGGGTGTGCAGGCAGGAGATTTATTTGTTACCTCCTTTGAAACTCCTCACGACAGCCGGGAAAGCTGCGGATATAAAATAGCCTTTCCTCACGGGCAGAGGGCAGTGATTGCCACTGATATAGGGGTAATAACTCCTACGGTGGAAAGAGCTCTTATGGGAGCGGAGCTGGTAATGCTCGAATCAAATCACGACATAGCTATGCTTCAGAGCGGGGGCTATCCCTATTATCTTAAGCGTAGGATTCTTTCCGACAGAGGCCATCTTTCTAATCTTGCCTGTGCCGAGGAAGCGGTTAAGCTGATAAAAAAAGGAACCGCCCGACTTTTTCTCGGCCATTTAAGTACAGAGAATAATTTCCCCGAGCTTGCATATCAGACTACATTTTCCGCTCTGGAGAGTGAAGGAGCAAAAGAGGGGATTGACTATATACTTAAGGTAAATGCCAAAGAAAATGCAGAAGGCATAATAAGGTTTTAGGGTGACGGTAATGCAGAACATAACACTTATATGCATCGGAAGGCTCAAGGAAGGCTACCTGAGAGAGGCTGTCAGTGAATATGCAAAAAGACTCTCGGGACTGTGTAAATTAAATATAGTTGAGCTTCCTGCGGAAAAGCTTTCGGACAATCCCTCACAGAAAGAGGTCGAAAACGCACTGGAGGCTGAAGGAAAAAGGATACTCGAAAAAATACCTAAGGGCGCGTATGCTTACACTATGTGTATCGAGGGTAAGCAGAAAACCAGCGAGGAGCTGAGTGCAGAGATGGACAATCTCGGTGTCAAGGGCTACAGCAATATTGCTTTTATAATCGGAGGCTCCTTCGGTATCAGCGAAAAGGTAAAGGCGGTCAGTGATTTCCGGCTTTCGATGAGTGAAATGACCTTTCCGCATCAGGTTGCGAGAGTTATGCTTCTCGAGCAGATCTACAGGGCGATGCAAATTTCTATCGGTACCAAATATCACAAATAATTATAAAAACGGAGGACATTATGGAATTTTTCGGTTACACACTTTTCGGCTCACTCAGCGGAGGAGCACTTATGGCAGTATCAGCAGTAATTTTTGCTGTAGGTCTTGTCTTTATAATTAAAGGCGGAGACTGGTTCGTTGATTCGGCTTCCTGGTTTGCTGAGGCTACAGGTATACCTAAGTTTGTTGTCGGTGCCACAGTAGTTTCCTTTGCTACCACTCTCCCCGAGCTTCTGGTTTCTGTCAGAGCGGCCATGAACGGTTCTGCTCAGCTTGCCATAGGTAATGCAGTAGGCTCAGTTACAGCGAACACTACTCTTATTATGGGTGTTTCCCTCGTAGCTATGGCAGGTGCCGTAAACAGAAAGAGCTTCTCTCTCAAGGGCGGTCTGCTTTTAGCCGCATCTGTCGCACTTACTCTCCTTTCTCTTTCTCTTGAGCTTCCCACCTGGTCCGCTTACATACTCTGGGCTATTTTCCTTATCTTTATGATAAGCAACCTCATTGAAGGCAAAAAGGCCTCTGAAAGCGATGAAATAGACTCCTATGAAAAGAAGGAGATTCCCTCAAAGCTTCTTTTCTTTGTTCTCGGAACAGCGGGCATCGTTTTGGGCGCTGAGTTTCTGGTAGGCTCAGGTCAGACTATTGCCAAGGGCTTCGGCATCAGTGAGGCAATTATCGGCTTCACCGTTATCGCTCTCGGTACATCTCTTCCCGAGCTCGTTACCACTCTCACCGCTATACGCAAAAAGGAATCGGGACTTTCAGTGGGTAACATCGTCGGAGCAAACATTATCGACCTTACACTTATACTTCCCGTATGTGCAATCATTGACGGTAAGGCTCTGCCTGTAGAGCAGATGAACATTAATTTTGATTTCCCTGTATGCATTTTTGCCTGTGCTGTTGCAGTAATTCCCACTGTTATCGCCGGTAAATTCAGAAAGTGGCAGGGTGTGGCACTTCTGGCTATTTACGCAGGTTATATGGCTTGTCTCGTGCTTAACGAAACAGGTGCAGTTTCCTTCGCGTAAACTGAAGAAGAATTAAACCGAAGACGGGTATCAGAGACGATATGCACCTCTGATGTCCGTCTTTTTTTCTGCAACGAGGGTTTGGTTAATTTATTGTTTTTAATTTATGAATGAACTGTAAACTGTATTGAAAAGTTCTGAGAAAGGCTTTGAAAGGGGAGGCTTTAATGGTATTATTATAAGGCGGAAAAACAGCAAAATTTATCAGAAAGGAGAGTAAAAGCAAATGAAAGAATTTGTCAGAAAGAACATAGCGAATTTCTTTTCCTGTGTGAGAATCGTCGGTGCGATTTATCTTTTGTTCACTGCAACGGATTTCAGCGCAAAATTCCTGATTCTCTACGCTATTTTCTGTTCCACAGATGCCATTGACGGCTTCCTTGCCCGCAGACTCAATACCTCGAGCGTGCTCGGTGTTACTCTTGACACTATCGGTGACGGTCTCATAGGCTTTACACCTGTCAAGGTTCTGGTGGTTCAGAAGCTTATTCCCGGTTGGTTTATCGGTTGGCTGGCTGTTACGGTAGCTATCTTTGCCGCTGCAGCGATAGTCGCACAGGTTAAGTTTAAGAAATTCACCTTCCCTCACACTTATTTCGGTAAGTTAAACGGTTGTTGTGTGGCAGGATCCCCCTTCCTGTTCCACCTTGTTGACATTAACATTCTTTTCATCATTGTCGGCGGTGTCTTCTTCTTTGCGGCGATCGAAACACTTATCATCGTAATCAAGCTCAAAGAGCTCAGACCCTTCGTTGCATCAGTTTTCCATGTCAATAAAAATTTATCTGAAAAAGTATTGACAAAAGAAAATGAGTCTGCGACAATCTTAACAGACAGACAGACAGACAGACAG
>JAFSDF010000129.1 GCA_017436375.1 Clostridia bacterium
TGATGTTTCGGATGAAGAAGTTTTCGGACTCTTTATTTACGGCGAAAAATTTTTGATTTTTGATTTTATCTGTTTTTATTCTTGTTTGTTTAATTTCGCCTTAAAGAGTTCTTTTGGATTTACCTGTACATTGGTATCACCTTTCCCTTTCTGTGACTATAATATAACATATATTTTCGGGGATTGCAATATCAAAATTGTACAAAGTTAACTTTAGTTTTTCGTATATTACATAGAAACTGTGAAAAGTGCATAAAAAGTGTTGACTTTGCCTTTTAGATTTGATATGATGGATATGTTGGGGCGCTTATGCGCTTCTTTTTATTTGCAGTCTTTTGGTTTATCTTGACAAAAGAAATGCTTTCTAATATAATTATAGCACTCATTAAAATAAACAGTATAATCCGAAAGGACGATATAATATGGAAGAAAAAATCATCACTCCTCAGACTGAAGCTCCTGAAAAGAGAAAAAAGATACTTTCATGTATCCAGCCATCAGGTATTCCCACTCTCGGCAACTATCTCGGAGCACTCAAAAATTGGAAGCTTCTTTCCGATGAATTTGACAGCGCTTTTGCCGTGGCAGATTTACACGCTATCACTGTAAGACAGGACCCCGCCAAGCTCCGTAAGCAGATTATGGAGGTCTTTGCGCTTCTGCTCGCCATCGGTCTTGACCCGGAAAAGAATATCATTTTCATTCAGAGTCATGTTCCCGCTCATTCCCAGCTCGCATGGATTCTTAACTGCTATACACAGTTCGGTGAGATGTCGAGAATGACTCAGTTCAAGGATAAATCACTTTCCCACGCCGATAATGTCAACGTAGGTCTTTTCTCCTACCCGGTGCTTATGGCGGCTGATATTCTTCTTTATCAGGCTGATCTTGTTCCCGTAGGCGCAGACCAGAAGCAGCATTTGGAAATTGCCCGTGACATCGCTAACCGTTTCAACGGTATTTACGGCAAAACATTCACCATCCCCGATCCCTATATTTCGAAGACCGGATCTGCCCGTGTTATGTCCTTACAGGATCCCACCAAAAAAATGAGTAAGTCCGACCCGAATCCCAAATCATATGTTTCTGTTTTTGATGCCCCCGAAACTATTATGAAAAAAATCAGAAGCGCAGTTACCGATTCCGAGGGCGGTGTTTATTACGGCGAAGGTAAGGACGGCGTAAATAACCTTATGAGTATTTACTCAGCCTGTACCGATCTCAGCTACGATCAGATTCAGAAAGAATTCGAGGGTAAGGGCTACGGCGATTTCAAAAAGGCAGTTGGTGAGGCTGTGGTTGAAGAGCTTCGTCCCGTAAGAGAACGCTATGAAATGCTGATGAAGGACCAAGCTTATCTTAAAGAGCTTGCCGCAAAGGGTGCAGAAAGTGCAAACAGAGTGGCAAACAGAACCCTCGCTAAGGCTATGAAAAAGTGCGGTTTTATACTTCCGTAAAAATCAGATATTACAGTAGAGACACGGCAAGTCGTGTCCGCTGTTTTTTATGTGCAAGAATAAACGGACAGTCTGTGAAGGTCTGTCCGTTTTAAGTTTATTTAACCTTGATATTCTTTACTGCGCTGTAAGCACCGTAAATCTTTTTACCGTCAGCAGTCTTATATGCTCTGACCTTTACATAATACTTTTTACCCTTTTTGAGCTTTTTAATAGTAGTCTTTTTTGACTTCTGCTTTTTTACGGTAGCAGATTTTGTAGTTTTCTCCGTAAATTTTTTTGAAGTAGAATACTTCACCTGATAGCCGCTTGCACCCGAAACGGTTTTCCAGGTAACTGTCAGAGCTTTTGTTTTAGCGGATTTCAGCGAGCTAATCACTACCTTTGACGGTTTGGTGCAGGTCGTCAGAATCTCACTCGCTTTACCCTTTTTACTGCCCGATACGGCGACTATCTTAAACTGATATTTTGTACCCGCCTTTAATTTCTTTACGGTTATACTGTTACTCTTTGCAGTCTTTTTACTCCATTTTTTACCGTTGGTTGAATAATATACAATATACTTTTCCGCACCGCTTACCTTTGACCAGGAGATTTTGATGTACTCCGTACCTCTGGACTTTACCTTTAATCCCTTTACCTTTGAAAGTGTTTTATTTTCCGTCTTCGGCAGAATTTCCGTGTAATACTCGCCGCACTCACTGCACTCATATTTATTTTCGCCTTGTGCTTTTTCCGTAGCTTTTTTAGTAACCTTACCTACATATTTGTGGGTGTGTACTTCATCAAAATCAAAAGCTACCGTGGGTCTTACACCGCGTACGCCGGATGTAACATAAGTCACATCGGAAATCGTTCCGTTCTCCAGGACACAGCAGGCGCAGTTTGAATAGTAGCCGCCGTCGCTGAGCCACCAGCCGCCTTTACCGTTTTCAGTTCGAAGACCCAACGCCTTTGCATAGTCGGTACCTTCTGCGGCCATTCCCGATCCGGGATAAAATTCATAACCGGAAAGGAAGTTCATAGCATTTTGCACACTTAAAAGCTGAGCCGAATATGTGTTTCCCTGTGCAGAGCCCATACCGTCATATCGAATATATTCATAACTCCATGACCTTACAAAATTACCTATTCCCATATCCGCATTCAAGCCTTGAAGCCAGCTGTTAATAAAGCTGTAAGGAAAATAATTTGCATATTGATCCTCTTTATTACGATAAATATAAGAATTTTCCCAGTCACTGTATTCAGCCTCCACAGGTGAAGGCTCAAAGGGCTGTGTGTCTATAATATATTTTGTTATACAGAGCCCTTTCTCGGAATCAAGAATTATCCATTCAATCGGCTCATACTTAAACCAATATACATCATTTATTGTATTATTATAACCGTTATAATATTGAGTCAAATAAGTGTTTGGTCTGTCTTCCAATAATTTAAGAGCTCTGTATCTTTTGCCGTTATATACCACATCAGAATATTCAGTACATTCGTCCATCTTTTTCCACTCTGCAGGTAACTTTTCCAAAGCAGAAATAATTTTACTGTCCGTTACCTCTTTCTGCGGATACTCACCTGCTTTTATGATGTCACTGCTACTGTCAGCGGCATTGACACATAAAGCCATACACATAATAAGAGCAAACATCAGAACAATACCTGAAATACATTTTCTCATTTTTACCACTCCTAAAAAAATATTTATAGTTAAAAATTAACTACTTAATCATTTTAGTTACTTTTTAATTAAAAGTCAATAGTTTAAGTTAATTTTGATATAAACTATATACTATAATATGCATTTGAGAGTGGTGACAGTATGGATATAGGTTCTAAAATACGAGATTTAAGAGAGGACGCCGACCTTTCTCAGAAAGAAATATCCGCTATGATACCTATGAATCAGTCCAACTATTCAAAGATAGAAAGAAATGTGCAGGAGCCGAGCCTTTTTCAGTTGAAAAGAATTGCTGAAATTTTACACATAGATCTCAATAAGCTTTTTGAAATCGAGGATAAAAGCGATCCCTATACGAAGGATATAATCTTTGCCCGTAAAATAAAAAAGCTTTATGAGGACACTTATAATGATTAAGACGCTTCGGCGTCTTTTTTTCTTCATTTTTCGCTTCTTGTCTGTGTTATGCTTGATCTCTGCTGTCTGAAAAACAGTTTTATTTATTGTGGATTCTAATAACAGTAAACCTTTATGACAAATTAAACAAATAATGTAAAATGTTTTTTATCATCTTGTAACAAAATAACAAAAACTATTGAATTTTATTTTTGGGAGTGTTATTATGGTATTTGTAGAATTATAAAGGTGGGGAAGTATGCCTTTCTCCCTTTAAAAATCACGAATATGAATAAAAAAAGAGGGTGAAAAAATGGCCGAAAAAGTGAAGCGCGGCGACGATGTTGCTCTTTATCTTTTCCATCAGGGCAATAATATGAAGGCCTATGAATATATGGGCGCACATAAAGTTCCCGGTGAGAAAAACCTTTGGTCCTTCCGTGTATGGGCACCCCACGCAAAGGCCGTAAGTGTTATCGGCGATTTTAATGATTGGGACGAAAAAAAAGCTCCCATGGAAAAAATCAATGATGCGGGTATGTGGGAATGTTACACAGCGGACGTTAAGGAATTTGACAAATACAAATTTTTAGTCACTGCACAGGACGGAAAAAAGACAGCAAAAAGTGACCCTTATGCTTTCCACAGTGAAACACGACCCGGTACAGCCTCAAAAATTTATGACCTTTCCGGCTATAAATGGGGAGACAAAAAGTGGAAAGAGAAAAAAGAGCAGACCAATGTTTATGAATCTCCGATGAACATTTATGAGGTTCATGCAGGCTCCTGGAAAATTTACGGTGAGGAGGCTCCCTATTCTTATAAGGATTTAGCCGATGAGCTAATTCCCTATGTCAAGGACATGGGCTATACACATATAGAGCTTATGCCTCTTTCGGAATATCCCTTTGACGGCTCTTGGGGCTATCAGGTAACGGGCTATTTCGCTGCCACATCCCGTTACGGTACGCCGAAGGATTTTATGTACTTTGTGGACAAGTGTCATCAGAACGGCATCAGTGTTATACTTGACTGGGTACCCGCTCATTTTCCGAAGGATGAGCACGGACTTGCCAATTTCGACGGTGAAGCCTGCTATGAATACA
>JAFSDF010000130.1 GCA_017436375.1 Clostridia bacterium
ATGGCTGAAAACGGCTACAGCGTGTGCGTTATTCTTGCCTCAGGCTATCCCAACAGTCAGGAAGCTACTTATATGTATAAGCTCGTTATTGACCTTTCTATTCCTACCGTATGGTACGATGCGGACCGTCTTAAGGCTGTGCAGACCATAAAGAACGCTGATATTATCGTTGATGCGGTTTACGGCTTCAGCTTTTACGGCTCTCTTGACGAGGATATGAGAGGTCTGATGGCTGAAATGAACAGCGCCAAGGGGCTTAAGTTTGCTGTCGATATTCCCAGCGGTGTTTACTGTAACAGCGGCTTTAACGATCCGGGATGCTTTGCGGCGGATTATACCATCGCCATTTCCGCTCTCAAGCCCGCACATATAGTTCATCCCGCCTGTGATAACTGCGGAGATATTATAATAGCCAATATCGGTATTCCCGAGGAGAGCTATAACTTTGTCAAAGATTCACTTTACACATATAATAAGACAGAGGTACGCAATCTTTTTCCGAAGCGTGCCGTTACCGCTAACAAGGGGTGCTTCGGACATGTGCTCTGTATCTGCGGAAGCCGTAATATGGTAGGTGCCTGTGTTTTAGCTGCCTCTGCGGCACTCAGAAGCGGTGCGGGGCTCGTTACCACTGCCTTCCCGAAAAGCATTTATCTGCCTATTGCAGATAAGCTTACTCAGTCACTGCTTATGCCCATGCCTGAGAATGAGCAGGGAACCTTCTCTGAGAAGGCACTCGGTGAGCTTCTTCCCGTTCTCGATAAATATGATGCCATAGTTATCGGCTGCGGAATAGGTGTAAATGAGGATACTGCGGCGCTCGTAAAGGGAATACTTCAGAATTCTAAGGTTCCCGTCATCGCCGATGCTGACGCAATAAATATTATAGCTAAGGATTTAAGCCTGCTCAGGACAGCCTCCAGCCGTGTGGTGCTTACCCCTCATCCTAAGGAGATGTCAAGATTGGTAGGTACACCTGTGGAAATAATTCAGTCTGACAGAGTTACCTGCGCCAAGGCCTTCGCTGCGGCAAATGATGCTTATGTGGTGCTTAAGGGCTCCAATACGGTGGTCGCTTCTCCGGACAGCTCTAAGGTCTATATCAATGCATCGGGCAATTCCGGCCTTTCAAAGGGCGGAAGCGGTGATGTTCTGGCGGGACTTATCGGCGGCTTTGCCGTGCAGGATTTTGATCTCACGGATGCTGTGTGCAGTGCTGTTTATGTTCACGGCTACACCGGTGACACCGTAGCGGAAAGATATTCCAAATCGGGTATGCTTCCCGAGGATGTGGTCAATGAGCTGAAATATACACTCAAGGATTTCGAAAGATAAAACGCAGTTTAAAATAAATGCATTTTAACGGGTTAAGCACAGACCAAAAAGCAAAACAAAAAAACAGATGTGTTAAAGTTGCTTTCAACTGAAATACATCTGTTTTATGTTTATCAATCAGAAATATATGCGTTGTATAAGAGAAAAATTTGCTTATCAGCCGTTTTTTCGCCCTCTCGGAGTATAAATATACGCCTTTGGGGCGAAGAAAATGTCTTTTGCATCTTAATGTAACAGCCCCGTATTTTTTAAAAATATTTGGTTTTTGTTTAAATTCATATCATCTTGGTAAAACTATCAGTGAAGAAAAGAGTATTTTATATAAGAGGGATGATAATGAATATTAAACGCGGTGAAATTTATTATGCCGATCTGAGTCCTGTAGTCGGCTCCGAGCAGGGAGGAATACGGCGTGTTCTGATAGTGCAGAACGATGTTGGAAACAAATTCAGCCCTACGGTAATAGCGGCCGCAATAACAAGCCAGCG
>JAFSDF010000131.1 GCA_017436375.1 Clostridia bacterium
AAAGCACGCCTGCGACGACGAAAACCGCGCCCCACATTATACTGCTGAATCTTTTCATTTTATCTTCCTCCGTTTCCCATAGGAAAGTAAATGCCCTAAAATATGAGGGACTGTCCTCAATATACAGTCCCTCATTTAATTATATCTTAATTACTGACCCTTGATAACCTCTGTAAGTCCTGTAGCAAGACCTGCAAGAGACTGAATCTCAGAGGGGATAATAATTTTCGTTGCCTTACCGTCAGCGGCTGCCTGGAAGGCTTCGAGAGCCTTGATTTTGATAACCTCCTCGGAGGCACCTGCTTCATTGATAAGCTTGATACCCTCAGCAGTAGCCTGCTGAACCTTAAGGATAGCCTCAGCCTGACCTTCTGCTTCAAGAATACGAACCTGCTTTTCAGCATCAGCACGAAGGATAGCGGATTCCTTTTCACCTTCGGCTAAAAGGATAGCGGACTTCTTTTCGCCCTCAGCCTTGAGGATAGCCTCACGGCGTTCACGCTCTGCCTTCATCTGCTTTTCCATGGCGTCCTGAATCTCTCTGGGAGGCATAATGTTCTTAAGCTCCACACGGTTGATTCTGATGCCCCAGGGGTCGGTGGCTTCGTCAAGGATGCTTCTCATCTTTGTGTTGATAACATCACGGGAGGTAAGAGTCTGGTCGAGCTCGAGATCACCGATGATGTTACGCAGGGTAGTGGCTGTGAGATTTTCGATAGCGGTAAGGGGATGCTCTACACCGTAGGTATAAAGCTTCGGATCTGTGATTTCGAAATAGATAACCGTATCGATCTGCATGGTAACATTATCCTTAGTAATAACAGGCTGGGGAGGGAAGTCAACAACCTGCTCTTTAAGAGATACTGTCTTTGCCACTCTTTCGATAAAGGGCACCTTGAAATGAAGGCCTACACCCCATGTTCCCTTGTAAGCACCCAGGCGCTCGACTACCATCGCTCTTGCCTGAGGTACGACTCTGATGTTTTTAACGAGTACTGCGATAGCTAAAACTAAGATGATTAAAATAGGTATTGCAAATTCCATAATGTTTCTCCTTTTTTGTTTTAAGATTTTTTGTTTATTCGTCAGCCTTTTTCGGCGAGACTATGAGCTTGACGCCCTGGATTTTTTCTACGGTGACCTCGCCACCCTCACTGATTTTTTCACCGTTAAGGCTTCTCGCTGTCCATACCTTACCCATACAGGTAACTGCACCCTTGGCGGAAAGATTATCAATATCCTCCGTCACTACAGCCGTTTTACCGATTACCATATCGGCATTGGTGGCCTCATGCTTACCGTTGATGTGTTTTTTAGCGATAGGCCGTGTGAAAATCAGTGTGATTACCGTCACTGCAAGGAACAGTACAATCTGCAGCCACAGCTGTGCACCGCATACCGCCGCAATAAATGCCGCCAGTGCACCCAGAGCAAACCACACGGTGACCAGATTGACCGTAACCGCTTCGGCAACAAAAAGTACTACCGTAGCGCCCAGCCAGAGCAGAACATCTTCCTTCATACACTTCATCTCCTTTTTAATTATTATAGTTCTATTTTAAATTATTCCCATTCCTTTGTCAATAGAATTACCTTTAACAAGGGAGGTTTTTGCTCTGTGGTTATATAATATATTATAGGAAATAAAAAGTGAATGACAAAGAGTGCAAAATTTCCATATAAAAAATAACAGTTTGTGCAAAAAAACAGGCTACCCTGCAAATACGGGAGGCTGTTTTCATCCGTTCTTTATCTCATTATATTTTTCCAGATTAATTTTTTCAGCAGCCAGCATCTGCTCCACCCATAGCTGAAGTGATTCCACGGTTATGGATATGCGTTCCAGCTCATTCTGTATAAATACGAAATCCTTTATCTCATCATCGTCGATTTTTCCGTCAGCGGTTATTTCTATAAGTCTTTCCTGACTGCTTTTCATTGAATTGAGAGAGGCCAGCATCTCCAGAACTATCTGTGCCAGATCCTTAACCTTTACCTCGGGCACATACTTTTCACCTATGGGACATTCCTTTGAGCAGTAAAGATTGCACAGAGACGGCTCACCGTAAATCTTGGCCAGAAGCAGTACCTCCTCAGGGTTTATGGGATATTTGCCGTTTTCTATTCTTTCGAGTCTTTCCGGCTGTATGGGCATACCCAGCTCCATAGCTCTGTCGCACACCTCATCACGGGTAAGATCGTATTTTTTTCTTATTTCCTTATAAACAGTGTTTGCCATTGTATAGTCCTTTCAGGTCAGTAAAGACCGATAATTTTTCTGCTTTCATAAAAGGTCTTTTCATAAAACATATCACAGAGCAGGTCGATATTCTCCTGACTGTACTCTGTCTGCTTTGAAAAAAGCTTACATATATTTACTGTTCCCGTAAAATCAGCTTTCTCTCTGCTGACAAGATAAGAAATAACCGCCGTGCTGACACAGGCAAGCTTCACCTTCGAGAGAATCTCACCGTCGAAAACGCCCTTAAGAAAATAACGGTATATATAATAGATAAGAAGATTGCGCTGATAACGGGTAATATCTTCTCTCAGCTCCGTATTTTCGTACGCACCGATGCTTTGGTCAAGATAAGCCGTCCACCCTTCGTCTATAGGCTCCAAAGCCGTCAGACTTTTAAGCACCGGGAGAATATCGCCTTTATCTTCATTAAGCACCTCATAGCCCTCGGGTATAATGTCACGGTAGTTATCAATGTTAATCTGCAGCTGCTCCGAAAAAGAAAGAAGCGTAGCCACCCTTTCCTTTATTCTGTGCTCCTCATCGGTGATTACAGCAAAAATAATCCTTCTTGCCTCATAAAGCAAAGAGAAAAGCCCCTCATCGAATTCACCGTTTTCCCCATCGGGAATCTCAGTCTCAGTAAGCTCTGCCGGTTTTTCTGCTCCGAGTACAAGCTTAGCCGCTTCCTCACAGCAGAGTCCCACTCCGCCCTCTTTGATTTCACCGAACCACTCATAATATCTGGGGTGATCAGAGCATATCTGACAGAGATGCTCCTGACCGAGATTGATTATGATGTCGCAGAGATTTTTCTCATTAAGAAAAGGACAGCGCTCACCCTTTAAAATAAAGGAACTGCATTCAGCGTGACTGATGCTTTCTCTGAGTCTTGCCCCGAAATCGCCCGAAACCCGTGAGTAAAAATCAGCCGTCTTTTCGTCTATATCTATTTCCCAGCCGATACAGCAGTTATCGCTGCACCTGTCTGCCGAGCATTTAAAGTCTGTGCAGTAGGAGGGCATAATAAGCTTCATCTTATTTATCTCCCACGAAAAGATCTTTATATCTGTCTATGGAATCCTTTACGATTCCCTTTGCGACATCAGCACCCTTCGCCTCATCGATAACAGTAGTTTTATTCTCGAGCATTTTATAAACAGAGAAAAAATGCACCATCTCGTCAAAAATATGCTTCGGAAGCTGGCTGATGTCCGTGTAGCCGTTATAGGTAGGGTCACCGCTGTGAATAGCGATAATCTTATCGTCGGCCGCACCGTTATCGAGCATGGTAATAACACCGATGGGATAGCACTCGACCAGTGACATAGGCTCGATTCTTTCCGAGCAGAGAATAAGCACATCCAAGGGGTCCCCGTCGGGAGCATAGGTGCGGGGAATGAA
>JAFSDF010000132.1 GCA_017436375.1 Clostridia bacterium
CATAAGGATGAATCTTGCAGCGTTCCAGATCTTGTTAGCGAAGTTACGGCTGGCTTCAACCTTCTTGTCGGAATAACGCATATCGTTTCCGGGGCTGTTGCCTGTAGCGAGAGTGAATCTGAGAGCATCGGCACCGTATTTATCAATAACAAGAAGCGGATCGATGCCGTTACCGAGGGACTTACTCATCTTTCTGCCGAGCTCGTCACGGACAATACCGTGGATAAATACAGTGTCAAAGGGCACCTCTCCCATCTGCTCACAGGCTGAGAAAATCATTCGTGCAACCCAGAAGAAGATTATGTCATAACCTGTAACGAGAGTGCTGGTGGGATAATAGTGCATAAGCTCAGGGGTCTTTTCGGGCCAGCCTAAGGTAGAGAAGGGCCAGAGAGCCGAGGAGAACCATGTATCAAGAGTATCGGGATCCTGAGTGATGCTTGCACTGCCGCACTTACAGCACTTATCGGGAGTTTCCTTGGAAACGGTGATTTCTCCGCAGTCTGCACAGTACCAGGCAGGAATTCTGTGTCCCCACCAGAGTTGACGGGAGATGCACCAGTCACGGATATTTTCCATCCAGTTATAGTAAATCTTGTCAAAGCGTTCGGGAATGAACTTAACCTTACCGTCTCTTACTACCTTGATAGCGGGCTTTGCGAGGGGCTCCATCTTAACGAACCACTGCTTTGAAACTCTGGGCTCTACAGAGGTATGACAGCGGTAGCAGGTGCCTACCTCATGCTTTGTGGGCTCAATCTTTACCAGAGCACCTGCAGCATCAAGGTCAGCGATAATAGCCTTACGACATTCCATAAGGTTCATACCTGCATACTTACCTGCGTTTTCATTCATAAAGCCGTCATCGGTCATAACATTGAGCACGGGAAGATTACAGCGCAGACCGACCTCAAAGTCATTTGGATCGTGGGCAGGTGTGATTTTAACTGCACCTGTGCCCTTATCCATTTTAGCATAGGAGTCGGCTACGATGGGAATTTCTCTGCCGATAACAGGCATAACTACTGTTTTGCCGATAAGATGAGTGTATCTTTCATCGTCGGGATGGACAGCAATAGCAGTATCACCGGGGATAGTTTCGGGACGGGTGGTGGCTACCTCAATGTAGCCGTCGCCATCCTTAAACGGATAACGGAAGTGCCAGAAATTGCCGTCCTGCTCCTCATATTCTACCTCTGCATCTGAAATAGAGGTCTTACAGTGAGTACACCAGTTGATAATTCTTTCACCGCGGTAAATGAGACCTTTTTCGTAAAGATTTACGAAAACCTCCTTAACAGCTTTGGAGCAGCCTTCATCGAGAGTGAAGCGTTCTCTGTCCCAGTCACAGGACGAGCCCATTTTCTTAAGCTGTTCGATAATTCTGCCGCCGTACTGTGCCTTCCAGTCCCAGGCTCTTTCGAGGAAGCCCTCTCTGCCGAGATCCTCCTTAGAAATACCTTCAGCCTTCATAGCCTCTACGATTTTAGCCTCAGTGGCGATAGATGCGTGATCAGTACCGGGAAGCCAGAGAGTGTCATAGCCCTGCATTCTTCTAAAGCGGATGAGAATATCCTGAAGAGTATTATCGAGGGCATGTCCCATATGAAGCTGTCCTGTGATATTTGGAGGGGGAATTACGATAGTATAAGGCTTCTTTGTTTCGTCAACCTTGGCGTGGAAGTATTTACCCTTAAGCCAAGAAGCGTAGATACGGTCCTCCACATCCTTCGGATCATACTGTTTAGCAAGTTCCTTTGCCATTTTTAATCATCTCCTGTATTTAAAGTAATTTTTTATAAAACAAAAACTCCGCCCCATAAATCAGGACGGAGAAAATACCGTGGTACCACCTGAATTCGATGCCTTAGCACCGCACTCAAAATCCTTAACGCAGAAATACGTCGGGTTCTAATCAGCCAAAGCCTTTCTTCCCGAAGCTGACGGACTACCTTCACACACTTCCACTAAAGGCTTTCACCGACCGCCTTTTCTCTGAGAGTGTCCCTGTGCTACTCCTTCCGCTCATAGCCGTAAACAAATATCCTTTAGATTTTAACACAAAGAAAATAATAAGTCAATAGCATTTGACATAAAAACAGGCATTTCGCCCTTAAGCGAAATGCCTGCAGATCATCGGAATGATTATTTGATTTTTACTGACTTAACCTTGCTGAGTGCACCGTAGATGTTCTTACCCTTGAAGGTTCTGTAAGCTCTGACCTTGAAGTAATATCTCTTACCGCTCTTGAGCTTCTTAACGGTCTTTGAGGTTGCCTTTGCATCCTTAACCATTGTGCTCTTTGAGTAGTCAAAATCTTTGTCAGTGGTGTAGAATACACGGTAGCCGGAAGCATTAGCTACTGTCTTCCAGGTTACTGTAGCACTCTTTTTAGCAGCAGTAAGCTTGCTGATAGAAGCCTTAGCGGGAGTGGTGAGTGCATCTCTGGATGCACCAAAGTCACCGTAGATAACTACACCGTTAAGCTTTTTATAAGCTCTGATTTTGAACTTATAGATTTCGCCGCTCTTGAGCTTTTTAACTGTGAGGTATCTCTTAGAGGTAGTGGAGCCTACCTTTACATATTCCTTCTTTGCTTCGTCGTACTTGAATACTTCGTAACCGCTGGCACCTGAAACCTTAGACCATCTGAGCTTAAGAGTAGATGTGGTTCTGGAATAGCTGGTGATTTTGGGCTTACCTACAGTGATTTCCTTAGCCATTTCAAAGTTGTATTTACCCTGACCGCCGTCAACCACGATGAAGTACTCACCTGCGGCAAGATCAACTTCGTGAAGATCCTTACGGCTGGAAGCCTTTTCACCTAACTTGTTACCCTTGCTGCTCCATACTTCCTTATTATCAGCATTGAGGATGCGGATATTGTAGGAAGGCATATAGGAATTAAAGCCGATCATATAGCTGCCCTTGGCTACATTGATTTCAAAGTAATCAGCTCCGTCTGTCATAGAGAGATGGCCTGATACCTTTTTGCCGAGAGAAATCTTATTGGGGTTAACGATAGAGTTATTGGGCTCTACCGAAGTCTGGCCTGCAGATTTAAAGGAAAGAGTAAAGCTGTAGTTACCCTTGGTCTTTACGGGAAGCTTGATTAAAGTACCCTTGGAGCCCTGGCCGTTTATCTGAAGGTAGTAGGTACCTGCTGAAAGCTCAAACTTGAACTCGTCTTTTCTCTGCTTTTTGGAAGCATCCCACTGATTGCTTTCGTCAGACCAGATGCTTTCACCGCTTGCATTGAGAAGATATGCACTGTAATATTCCATCTTTGATGTAAGCTTTACAGTTACTGTACCTGATGAAGTGAGAGTAAATTTATAGAAGTCATTCTCATCATCATTGAGGATTTTACCGGACATAGTATTGCCTGACTTAACATCCTTGGCTGCTGCAAGATCGTTATTTTTGTCAGCATCGGTTTCAGGCTGTCCCTTGGTTTCGGGAGTAAAGGTAAGTCTGAAATCATAAGCACCTGTACCTGCACCGATAGCACCTAAAATGCCCTCACCGGTAACCTTAACGAAGTATGTACCTGCATCGAAAGCCTCACTGTATACAACATCCCCTGAGGTGGAGCGTGCTGTAACCCATTTTTTGACCTCTTTTTTGTTTGAGTCATAAACGGTAATAGTGAAGGGTCTCATAGGTGTGGTGAAATAAAAACGGACTCTACCATACTTTGTGGTAGTAAATTTGTAATAGTCCTCACCGTCATTTGAAGTGATGCTGTCGCTGTATGCCTTATCCAATTCGATTGCTGTAGCAGTGTCAAAAGATGCAAATGCGGGAACGAAAAGTGTAACCACTACAGTAAGAACCATAAGCATACAAAGAAGGCTTTTAATATAATTTTTCATAGAAATTCCTCCTAAAAATATACTTTCGCATAAATTTATATATTAATACTACCATTTTAACTTTAAAAAGTCAATAGATATGGAAAAAGATAAAATGCAAAATTAACAATTATCTGCTATTTATTTCAAATTTCTTCCAGAAGCTTTTCACAGGCGGCAAGCTTTACGCAGATGCACAGAAGCTTGGTAGCAGTGAGAAGCTCATCAACGGGAGGATAAGACGGTGCAATACGGATGTTTCTGTCCTTCGGATCATAGCCGTACGGGAAGGTAGCACCTACCGTGGTGAGAGTTACACCGCCCTCCTTGCAGAGCTGATATACTCTCTTTGCGGTACCCTCCATAACATCCAGAGATATGAAATATCCGCCCTTGGGCTTGGTCCAGGAGGCTACACCGTATTTACCGAGCTGTGTTTCAAATTCATTGATTACAGCCTTGAACTTGGGTGCAAGAATATTCTTATGAAGCTTCATATGACTCTTGATACCCTTGACATCCTTATAGAATTTAACATGTCTGAACTGATTAAGCTTGTCATAGCCGATGGTCTGGATGCTCATTCGGTCGATAATCATCTGAATGTTTCTGTCGGAAGCAGCTAAAACAGCCACGCCTGAGCCGGGGAAGGAAATTTTTGAGGTAGAGGTAAACTCGATAACCATATCCTCATGGCCGTACTTTTTCAGCACATCGAAGATATTATCAAGCTTTTCCGTTTCATCGGTAAGGTCGTGAATAATATAAGCATTATCCCAGATAATTCTGAAATCCTTTGCGGCAGGAGTCATAGCAGCGATTCTGTCTACGGTTTCGCTGGTGTAGGTAACGCCTGTAGGATTAGAATATTTCGGTACACAGAACATACCCTTTACCTTCTCATCCTTAACAAGCTCCTCCACTGCATCCATATCGGGGCCTGACTCTGTCATTTCGACGGGAATAAGCTTAATACCGTAATACTCGGCGATAGCGAAATGTCTGTCATAACCGGGACAGGGACAAAGGAACTTAATCTCACCCTGATCCTTCCAGGGAGCTCCGCCCGAGCCTGTAAGCATACACTGTGTAATGTAGTCAAACATCATATTAAGGCTGGAGTTACCGCAGACAATAACATTTGATGTGGGGACCTTAAGAAGCTTAGCGAAAATTTCCTTACACTCGATAATACCTGTAAGAAGTCCGTAGTTTCTGTACTCAAGGCTGTGATTGCTTGCATCATCCTCCCAGTCTCTGGAGGTAATGGCATCAAGAAGTCCGTTTGACACCGCCAGCTGATCTGAGCCGGGCTTACCGCGGGACATATCGAGCTTGAGCCCCTGAGCCTTGAAGTTATCGTATTCTTCCTGAAGAGAGGCCTTCAGGTCGAGTAATTTTTCCTTGGAATATGTTCTGAGTTCTGCCATAAAATATCACCCTTTATAGTTTTTGCATAGTTAATCAGGATCAGAAATCCGCAGAGCCTGTGGTTCTGGGGAAGGGAAGCACATCTCTGATGTTTGAAATACCTGTAAGGTACATAACAAGTCTTTCGAAGCCGAGACCGAAGCCTGCGTGCTTGGTGCCGCCGTACTTACGAAGGTCAAGATACCACCAGTAGTCCTCCTCCTTAAGACCGAGCTCTCTGATTCTGTCCACAAGGACATCATATCTTTCCTCTCTCTGGCTGCCGCCTACGATTTCACCGATACCCATAACCAAAAGGTCACAGGCAGCGACGGTCTTGCCGTCGTCATTGAGTCTCATATAGAAGGCCTTGATTTCCTTCGGATAGTCGGTAACGAAAACAGGCTTTTTGAAAATCTGTTCGGTGAGGTATCTCTCATGCTCTGTCTGAAGGTCACAGCCCCAGTATGCCTTGAACTCGAATTCGTCGTTATGCTCCTCGAGCATTTTTACGGCATCGGTATAGGAAACTCTGGCAAAGTCAGAGGAAGCGACGGCTGTAAGTCTCTCGATAAGGCCCTTATCCACAAACTGATTAAGGAATTCGATGTCCTGTCTGCAGTTTTCCATAACATAATTTATAACGAATTTAATCATTCTCTCGGCAAGATCCATATCGTCGCAAAGATCTGCGAAAGCGATTTCCGGCTCAATCATCCAGAACTCGGCCGCATGACGCTGAGTATAGCTTTTCTCTGCTCTGAAGGTAGGGCCGAAGGTGTAAATTTTGCCGAAGGCCTGTGCCATAATCTCACCCTGAAGCTGACCGGAAACGGTAAGGAAGGCACTCTTGCCAAAGAAGTCCTGACTGTAATCTATGTCTCCGTCCTCGGTTTTAGGAGGATTTTCCATATCGAGAGTGGTTACACGGAACATTTCGCCTGCACCCTCACAGTCACTGCAGGAAATAAGAGGAGTATGAGCATAAATAAAGCCCTCGCCTTCAAAGAAGCGATGAATAGCCTGTGCGGCTACGGAGCGCACTCTGAAGGAGGCGGAATAAATGTTTGTACGGGGACGAAGATGAGCTATGGTGCGGAGATATTCGAGAGAATGTCTCTTTTTCTGCAGAGGATATTCGGGAGCGGATGCACCCTCAAGCTCGACCTTTACTGCGTTGATTTCAAAGGGCTGCTTAGCCTCGGGAGTGAGAATAAGATTACCCTCGACGATAACTGCAGCACCTACATTATACTTGGCTACCTCAGCAAAATTATCGATTTTTTCCTTTTCGAAAACGATCTGTACACCCTTGAAGCAGGAGCCGTCATTGATTTCCATAAAGCCTAAAACCTTGGAATCACGGTTAGTTCTTATCCAGCCGCATACCTTGACGGTACCCTCGGTATAAGCCGCAGCATTCTCATAAAGCTTTGCGATTTCTGTTCTTTTCATTTATCTTTACCTCCATA
>JAFSDF010000133.1 GCA_017436375.1 Clostridia bacterium
TGGGCCATTCGCCAAGTACATCGAGAAGAGCGATGATAGCCTTTGCAAAGTTTACAACGAAAGTTCTGAAGAAGTCGCCATTTGTCTTGTCTTCGCCTTCTTTAGCTGCTGAGTCGATAACTTCGTTAAGCCATGCTGCAAGTTTTTCCATTATTGTGTTCCTCCTTTATGTATTTCCTGATATTCCTCAGGATGGCTATATTATATATCATTATTTTTTGTTTGTCAATAGAAAATTCATAATTTTGTTAATAAACTTTGAATTTATATGAAAATAACAAAAATGTAACACCTGTATGGCTCCGTCATATTACATTTTATAAAAAAATTATCTCCCCCGACGAATCGGGGGAGAGTCAACAAATGCGTATACAGCCTGACTTTTTTATTTACGGTATGATATAATCCGTTCTGTAGTGTAGCTGTACGGCTATCAGGCGGTTGGTGATATTGCTTCCGTAAAGGAGGTGATATTATGCCTATGACTTTAACTTTACATATTGGAAGGTTTACCGTGACAATACGTATTAAAGTAAAAGGTAACAACCGCCACTCGGCAAAGTGACGGTTGTAAAATATTTTATATTTCACAATTCATAATCACTAACCGCTAAAGGATCAGTTCTTACAGTTACATTATATATAAACTCTCTCCGTTTGTCAACACCGGGGAGAGTTTTTTTCTGCAAAAAAATTATCTCCCCCGACGAATCGGGGGAGAGTCAACAAATGCGTATATATCAAGCACAGCACAGGAATTTAATTTCTGAAATTTATTATATGAGTAAAGGTTTCTCTACTTGTTGCCATATAGGTTTTTTCTTTGTTTTAGTGTCCTTTTGCTGTGCGCTGTAAGGAATCGGCTTTATTTCGTTCTGACAGTAAATACATCGCTCTTTTGCGTACGGTAGGTTTTACCGCCGTGCTTGTAGTAGCCCTGCACATAGAACTTGTATTTTTTGCCTGACTTGAGACCTTTTACCGTGTGGGTGACCTGCTCGAAGTCCTTTACGGTTTTGATACGGGTCCATTCGCCGTCCTTTTTCATATAGACATAATAGCCGGTGGCCCAGGATAACTGCTTCCATTTAAGCTTTACGAAATTTTCACCGGTTTTTGATGCCTTGAGCTTTGCTATTTTTTTAGCGGTGAAGTCCTTGATAGTAAAGGTAGCTACCGCCTCTTTGGTTTTCTCACCGCACTGGGTGCAGATGAGAGTTCTTCTGCCCTTCTCTACTGAGGTGGGCTGTTTGGTTACCGTCTCCTTGAATTCGTGAGTTTCGCAGTTGACGGTGAAGTAAACTGAGTTACTTTTTTTGTTTATGTCTGTAGCACTGTTTTCGGCACGGACATAAGCCTTGTAATCGCCTGTGGTTAATTTTTCAGCCTTGATTTTCTTTGAAAGGCTTTCACCGGAAAGAACATAAACCTTAGCCTTGTTCCATGACCAGTTTCCGGTCTTTTCGTTCTTCTTTGCTATGCGAAGAACATATCTGTCAGCATCCTTACCTGCTGAGGTCCACTTAAATTTAAGTGAATCGTCGATGTCGATAGATGTGTCCTTTTCAGCGATGGAGAGAGTAAGCTCGGAAAGCTTTTTGTTGCCGTAGGCTTTCCAGTACTTATTCTTTGCCGCGTTTCCTCTGGAGATAGACTTGGAATACCTGTTACCGGGTACCTCGAAGTAGTAGCACCAGTAGTGAGCTGCATCGTAGGCGCCCTGAGCTGTGTCGGGGACATCCTTGAGGTAATCGTAGATATAACCGTAGGCTTTGCTGCTTAATTCCTTTTTGAGGTAGCTGAGCTGACCTTCCACTGAAAGGTAGCTGATTCCCTTCTGCTTGCAGTGTGCACGAAGACGGGAAAATCTGCCTCCGTTCCACTGGCACAAACCGCCGCTTAAAAGTCCGTTTGTATCAGTGATAACGAGTCGGGGGTTAAAATCCGATTCCTCATCGATGTTAGCCATAACTCCGCAAGCCGCCGCTGAGTTAAGGTTCATCTCATCAGTGAGATATGAGAAGATTTCTGTTTTCAATTCGTTTTTGTTGCTGGAACTTGCATTTGCTGAGAGTGGAACGATTGCGGCTAAAATAACAAGAGTAAATGCTGTAAGCAATACCTTTGTTAAGGCCTTTTTCATTTTATCACCTCTGATATTTTTTTGCGGGAGGCTTCCTCTCTCATTGAGAAAGCTTACCGCGGCAGGTTGACCGCTCGAATTAAGATAAATTAAGGACTCGCATTTTGAATTTGCATAGACCGTAACGAAACACAAAATACACTTTCTTTAAAAATATAGTTTGTTTGGTTATGGGTTTCTGCGGTGCTTCGCCCGTGTCTCTGACCGTGCAGATGCGAATCTCAGCCGTCTTTTGCCTGCCTTAATGAACTTTGAAAAAATTCATTTTTTACTTTTCCTTATAGGCAACAGGGGGTATTATATTGATTTTTACCCCTTTTGTCAAATTTTAAACAATAAAAGCGAGTTTATATTCCATTTTAGAAATAGCGAAAATGACGAAAAAAGGCGTTTTCTTGTGCAATATGCATAAAAAATACACGATGATTTTGTCTTATGTGTATTTTGAGCCGAATTTGGCATTTTTCTCGAAAAAGGCGTTTTTTGTTTACTCTGCATAAATGAAAAAACTCCGAAACCCCATTTTTTAGGGATTTCGGAGATAAAAGATACATATTTTTTCTTTTTTCGATTAATACGCTTTACCCCAGTAAACTAAATGCTGTGCTTTCTTACCGCAGCAAACGCATTTATCGCTGATTTCCTCCTGCTCGAGAGGCATACAGCGGGAGCCTACACCGGTGATTTCCTTGACCTTGTTCTCACATTCTTCATCACCGCACCACATAGCCTTGATAAAGCCGTCGCCCTTTTCCTCGAGAGCGGCTGTGATTTCATCGAGAGTAGTACATGCATAGGTTCTCTTCTCTCTGTTTGCCAGAGCCTTTTCGTAAATACCTCTGTTTACTTCCTCGAGCTTTGCCTTTACTGTATCGGTAAGTCCCTCGAGAGAAACGAATTCCTTTTCTCTGTTATGGCGGGTAACGGTAACACACTGACCGTTTTCGATGTCACGGGGACCGAGCTCGATTCTTACGGGAACACCCTTCATTTCGTACTCGGAGTACTTCCAGCCTGCGGAGTTATTCGAGTCGTCTAATTTAACTCTGATGCCTGCCTCTGCCAGAGCCTTTCTTACTTCCTCTGCCTTTTCGAGTACACCGGGCTTATGCTGTGCCACGGGAATGATGACTGCCTGAATGGGGGCTACGGCAGGGGGAAGAACGAGACCGTTATCGTCACCGTGTGTCATAATGATGGCACCGATGAGACGGGTAGTAACACCCCAGGAGGTCTGGTGGGGATATTCTAATTTGTTTTCCTTGCTCTGGTACTGGATGCCGAAGGCCTTGGCGAAGCCGTCACCGAAGTAGTGGGAGGTACCTGCCTGTAAAGCCTTGCCGTCGTGCATAAGAGCCTCGATAGCGTAGGTGGAAACTGCACCTGCGAATTTATCGCTTTCGGTCTTTTTACCCTTGATTACGGGCATAGCCAGATATTTTTCGCAGAAGTCAGCATAGGTATTAAGCATTCTTTCTGTCTCTTCGATGGCTTCCTCGGCTGTAGCGTGGATGGTGTGGCCCTCCTGCCAGAGGAACTCTCTCGAGCGAAGGAAGGGACGGGTGGTCTTTTCCCAGCGGACGACACTTACCCACTGATTATAAAGCTTGGGAAGATCTCTGTGAGAATGGATGATATTGGCATAATGCTCACAGAAGAGAGTTTCGGAGGTGGGGCGGACACAGAGCTTTTCCTCTAATTTTTCGGTACCGCCGTGTGTTACCCAGGCTACCTCGGGGGCGAAGCCGGCTACATGATCCTTTTCCTTCTGAAGAAGTGATTCGGGGATGAACATAGGCATACAGACATTTTCGTGGCCTGTGGCCTTAAACATACCGTCGAGTATTCTCTGGATGTTTTCCCATATAGCATAGCCGTAGGGGCGGATAACCATACAGCCCTTTACGCTTGTATATTCGATAAGCTCTGCTTTTTTAACGATATCTGTATACCATTTCGCAAAGTCTTCCTCCATCGAGGTAATGTCCTCGACCATTTTTTTATCGTTTGCCATTTCCTTATCTTCCTTTCATAACACTATTATAATAGTATAGAAAACCGTATATATAATAGTATACGAAAATGCGTATATAACGGTGAAAAAAATACATATATATAATAGTATAGGGATTTTATATTATGGGGCTAATCAACCCACAGTTTTTTCTGTGGGCTGAAGTGAAAATTTTATGCTTTCTTTACTGCGAGAGTAACCTCACTGTCACCGATTGCCACGGTCTTTGTAAGGTCAGCGGCGATCTCCTCACCAAAGAGGATGTCATCGGCTAAGAGCTCATTTGCCATGTGATCCTTGCTTTCCTTAAGAGCAGCGAGGACAGCATCATCAGCTGTGGAAAGAGCCATAACGACTCTCTGCTCTACCTCGTAGCCTGCTTCCTTACGGATAAGCTGACACTGACGGATAACATCGCGGACGGTACCCTCCTTGATAAGCTCCTCAGTGAGGACTACATCGAGGCCGATTACGGTGCCTTCCTGACCTTCAGCGGAAACGATGCCTTCCTTGGTCTTTGACATTACGGTAAAGATACTGCCGTCATATTCCTCGTCGAAGCCTTTGACGAGTACCTTTTCTCCTGCCTTGACCTTAGCGGTGTATTCGGCCATCTCTTCCTTGGAAGCGCCTTCAAGTGCCTGCTTCATTTTGTTTACATTCTGCTTGAGAACAGCGCCGGCTACCTTGAAGTTAACTGTAAGGTAGTTATCCTCGAGCACACTGCTGTCGGTGATATATTCGAGAGCTTTGATGTTGAGCTCGTCGAGGATGTTCTTTTCGTAAACCTTGATTTTATCTGTCTTGTCTGCCTCAGCGCAAACGAAAAGCTTACTCAGAGGCTGTCTTACCTTGATCTGATGCTCGTTACGGAGCTTAAGAGCCACTGCGATGACATCACGGGCGAAGGCAGTGTCAGCGATGATACCGTCATCCTCAAAGCCCTCTAAGACTGTGGGCCAGTCACTGAGATGAACTGAAAGCTCGCTGGAGGGGAGAACTCTTCTGGTAAGATTCTGCCAGATGCTTTCTGTCATAAAGGGAATGATGGGAGCCATTACCTTTACGCAGGTATTAAGAGCATTAAAGAGTGTCCAGTATGCGATCATCTTATCGCTTTCGTCACCTGTTTTCCAGAAACGGCGGCGGTTAGTTCTGATGTACCAGTTGGAAATATCGTCAACGAAGATTTCG
The DNA here is from genome assembly GCA_017436375.1 of Clostridia bacterium. GTDB lineage: Bacteria > Bacillota > Clostridia > Oscillospirales > Acutalibacteraceae > UBA6857. The sequence continues at coordinate 5,352 of JAFSDF010000133.1, forward strand.
AAGTCCTTGACGACATTGTATGCCTTGTAGTCATCCATCTGGGCAGTAGCCTTTTTGATGAAGTCGTTAGTTCTGACTACGAGCCATTTGTCAGTTACGGTCATTTTGCTCTTATCGGGTGTGTAGCCCTCAAAGCTGGGCTTATCGATACGGGCATAGGTTTCAAAGAAGGTGTAAATGTTCCAGAAGGAGAGAAGCTTTCTTCTGGCCTCGTCACCTAAATTGAAGCCGAAGCGGACATCGTTGGCGACAGGACCGCCTGCATAAAGGTAACGGACGGTGTCTGCACCGATTTTTTCGGCTGCCTCGTCAAATCTTATCATAAAGCCGGTCTTTGAGAATTTCTCACCGCTCTCCTGAACTACGCTGGAGTGGCAGAGAACTCTTTCGTAAGGGGCTCTGTCCTCGAGTACGGTACTCATAAAGAGAAGTGAATAGAACCAGAGACGGACCTGCTCACGCATTTCGACTACCCACTCAGCGGGGAAGTTCTTTTTCCATTCTTCCTTATCCTCGAAATAGCCTGTGGTTGAGAAGGGGACGATACCTGCGTCGAGCCATACATCGCCGACATCAGTGATTCTCTTTACATTATTGCCGCATTTGGGACATTTGATTTCTACTTCGTCGATCCAGGGGCGGTGAAGCTCGGGAAGAGCATCAACCTTAGCGGGATCTACTGCTAATTCCTTAAGCTCTGCGATGCTTCCGACTACATGAACATTACCGCAGTCCTCACATACATAGAAGGGGAGGGGCATACCGTAATAACGCTTACGGGAAATGTTCCAGTCACCCATATTATTCAGCCAGTCGAGCATTCTTTTGCCGTTTGATTCGGGCTCCCACTTAACGCTCATAGCGTTTCTGATGAGGCGGGGCTTAAGCTCCTCTGTGCGGATGAACCAGGAGGGAACGAGTCTGTAGATAAGCTCCTCCTTACATCTCCAGCATACGGGGTAGGAGTGCTCGTGAGGCTTAACGAGGTAAAGCTTGTCTCTCTTTTTAAGCTCATCGAAAACCTCGTCAGCAATTTCCTTTGAGTTTTTGCCTGTGAAGAAGCCGAAGCCCTTAAGGAAGATACCCATATCGTCTACGGGCATAATTTCGGGAAGACCGAGTCTCTTTCCGAGCTCGTTATCCTCTGCACCGCAGCCGGGAGCGATATGAACTACGCCGGTACCTTCCTCAGCGTCAACATCCTCCCATGCCACGATTTTATGCTCGAAGCCCTGCTGAGCCTCCAGTTCGGGGAAGCAGGTGTCATATTTTTTGCCTACGAGCTCGTCACCCTTGAACATACGGAGAACCTCGAGCTTGTCTTCGCCGAGATACTTGATAGCGTTCTTTGCAAGGATGAGAGTTTTCTCGTCACTTTTGACTTTAACCTCGACATAGTCGATTTCGGGGTTAACTGCCAATGCTACATTAGATGAAAGTGTCCAGGGAGTGGTGGTCCATACGACGATTTTGCTGTCTGTACCCTCGACGGGAAGCTTGAAGAAAACAGAGTTATGAGTGACGGTCTTGTATGAGCCTGTCATTTCGTGCTCTGAAAGTGATGTACCGCAGCGGGGACACCAGGGCATAGGCTTATACTCTCTCTTGATCCAGCCGTTATCATCGCAGGTTTTAAGGAAGTGCCAGATGCTGGTGATGTTAAGGTCTGTGTTTGTGTAGTATGAGTTATCCCACTGCATCCACTGGCCGAGTCTCTTTGACTGGTCAGCGATAATACCTGAGTAGTGCTTTACTCTGTCTACGCACTTATGGGTGAATTCACCGATACCGTAGTTTTCGATGTCCTTTTTTGTTTTAAGGCCAAGGTCCTTTTCTACACCGACCTCAACCCAGAGTCCCTGGCTGTCAAAGCCGTTCTGACAGCGGCAGGAATAGCCCTGCATTGACTTATATCTGATAAAGGTATCCTTAAGAGTACGGCCCCAGGCGTGGTGGATACCCATAGGGTTATTCGCTGTGATAGGTCCGTCAATGAAACGGAAGCGGGGTTTGTCTTTATTTTTTTCTTTACGCTTATTGTAGCAATCGTTATCTTCCCAGAACTTCAGTATGTCGTGTTCCATATCGATAAAACTGTTGCTTTTTTCGATTTCTGCCATAGTTCTTTTCCTCCGTAGATTTTTTAGGTATCATAAAAAACACGATACCAGTTTACATACTCAAACAGTATACTATAATATATAGAAATTTGCAAGAAGTTTGAGGAAGATTATGAGAGAAAAAATGAAAAAATTTATCTTGTTTTATGGTGAAAAGATAAATAATAAGTTAATATTTCCGAGTACACCTTGACGGCACGGAAAAAAAGAGTATCATCATAGTATAAAATAAAATGAGGAGGTGTAGGATGAATAAACCGAGAAGAATAATTTCCATACTTCTGACGGCTGTGCTGGTGCTTACATTTGCTGTCGCCGCCGTAGCCGCAGATGATGAAACAGACCTGAAGGATGTAAAAAAGATTATCAGTATCAGTGAATATAAATAAATGCAGAATGCAGAATACAAAATGCAGAATTGCGGTCGCGTTTAAATGTGTTATGATGATTTACCGTGCTTTCCGCAGAGGTAACTATGCGGTAAAGGATAAAAAGTAATATTATATTTGGGAGGACAGCTCAGGCTGTTCTCTTTTTTTGTGGGGCCAGACAGAAAAATACCCGTCGGGAGTGGAATCCTGACGGGGTAGCTTTTTTATACTGTTACTGATGCGCTGTAGCTTAAATTGTACTGTGAACCTGTCTCATTTTTCACTATGCCTGTGGGAATGGTAAACGAAACTGTATCACCTGCTTTTATGTATTGTTCCGGAATTGAAATTTTTATTTCGTAAATACTGCCTGTTTTCTTTGATGGAACAAAGCAGGTCGCCAGAGGGGGATAAGAAGCTCCGTTGATGCTGAAAGTTATGTTTTGACTTGCTGTTATGAAATTTCCGTCCCAGTTTGACGGATCGACCTCAACATAAATCACTCCGTCTCCGTAGCCGTAGGAGTTTACTATGAGAGAAACGGGATGCGTTGTTTGTGTAGTTGCATAATTATTATTTGTTGTTGGAAAAGTTACATTCGGTCCGGTTGTGGCAGGTGGAATGGGACTGGTAGTCGAGAGTGTAGGAACAGGAGAATTACTTCCTGATGAGCCACTGTAAATCATACTAAAAGTAGCATCTACGGTACCTTCCAGATCGAGCGTAAAATCTAAATCAGACATAATATTGCCTGTGTAGTGTATTGAGAAAGGAAGTTTTTGTTCGAGTTTTACAAGTCTTCCGTAACGGTCTACAGTAGCTTTGAGATATGAACAGGGATAGTTAATTTCCGCACTATGAAGATTTATAGGACTGACGTTAAGTTCGTCAAGGGGAACAGGGTTTAAAGCACTGCTGTTATGAGTAGGTATAGCTGTTTTCTCTGTGCCGTTGAAGAGGGCTCGTTCTTTGATAAACACTAACTGTATAGTATAGCCGCCTTCAGAATTAAGCGTGGCAGTAGCGGAAGTGAGTCCTGACGCCTGCACAGTTGCTGGTCTGTCAGAGGGGATAATCTTTCGGTTAAGATTTCTGCCGGGATCATTCACATCCACACCGTTTTCGAATGTGTATTCCTCAGGTTCTGTTTTTATTAGATTGTTAATGAGCGAGTTTATGATGCTCATCGCGGGAGGTGCAGAACAAGCTGTCACACTTACGGGTATTACTTTGTCGATTTTCATATTTACTTTACCCCGATAGGCTTTGTAATCATTTATAGCCTTATTATATGCCGCCGCAATTTCTGCTTTACCGTTCGGAACTTTAAGAGGGACAGGGGTGGTTGTCGTAGGTGGTGTGGAGGGTGTCGTCGGCTTCGTTGTTGTAACAGCCTTCTTATTCGTCGTAGCCGAAATTTGCATATACTTACTGCTGTAATAGGTCTTTTTGCCCGGCTTTGTCAGTGCTCTTACACCGAAAATATAGGATGTGTCCGCAGAAAGCTTACCGATGGTAACAGTCGTGTTTTTTGTACTGCTGATTAGGGTTGACCATTTGCCGTTTTTAGTGTTGTACTTGTAAACAGCGTAAGCGGTAGCACCCTTTGCCTTTTTCCAGTTAAGGGTAACGGTGTCTGCGGTTTTGCTCTTTACCTTAAGACCTGAAATATTATCGGGATTTACCGTTACGGATACCTTGGCATAAGAGGCAGAAAGAGAGGTTTTCTTGCCGTTTTTGTAGTATGCCTTTACTGCGAATTTGTAGGTTTTGCCCGCTTCGAGTTTTTTCACTGTGGTTTTAAGTGAGGCAGTGCTTTTTATCTCTACATATTTCTTTTTGGATGAGCTGTACTGATAAACCTTGTAGCCTGTGGCACCTGATGTTTTTTTCCATTTCAGGGTGGCGGTTTTTCCGCTTACACTGCCCTTGAGGCCGCTTACCTTTTTCGGTGATGTCAGAACTGAAATGTCCTTCGTCTTTTTTGCCCATACCTTTTTTTTGCCGTTTTTGCCGTAGGCCTTGACACGGTAGGTGTACTTTTTACCCGTTTTAAGAGAGTCTATTTTACAGGTGGTGGATGTAACCGTAGCTACGGTTTTCCATTTCTTACCGCTTTTTACGGAAATCTGATAACCCTTGGCGTTTTTTGCCTTGCTCCATTTGAGTGTTGCCGTGGTTGAGGTGGCGGTAGCCTTAAGCTTGGAGACTGTTCCTACGGTCCCCTTTGCCGCTGTTACGCTTACCGAAAGGCAAAGAGCGATAAGCAGTACGGAAAAAGCGGCAGTGAAGGCTTGTATGATTTTTCTGTTCATAGTCACACTTCCTTTTTTTGTTTCTTTCTCCATTATATTCCTACAAGACAGAAAAAGCAAGATGAAAATAAAATCAGGGGACAGTTAAATTGCTCCCCTGATTGTACCTATTTATTTCATCGTTATATACCCTGCCTGACCGACACACTTCTGTCCTTCCTCAGATAAAATCCATTCGAGAAATTTTCCGCTCCTGCCCTTTTCGTTTTCCTTTCTGATGACACCGTAGTAGTTGGTGGTGTAGGGATAGGCTTCGCTTCGGATGTTTTCATCGGTGGGGTAAATGCCCTCTATGGCTATAGTCTTGATTTCATCGTTTTTATAAAGGTTATCGATATAGTAGCGGTAGGTGTAGCCGAGACTTGCCGTGTTGTTTTCGTATTCGGCCACGGCATCCACTAATTCGCCCATTCCTTCTATAACCTTGACCTCGATGGGATCTATCATATCGGTGCCGCCCATAATGAGTCTATCCATAGCTGTCTGACTGCCCGAGTTTTTCTCACGCTGGAAGGCTCTTATTTTTTCATCATTACCGCCTACATCCTTCCAGTTCTTTATCTTTCCCGAATAGATGTCCTTCACCTGCTGTACGGTGAGGCTTTCTACGGGGTTATCCTTATGAGTGATAAAAACGAAGGCGTCGTAGCAGACGGGCCTGAGCACTAATTCAATTCCTGCATCCTCCGCCATTTTCAGCTCCTCGTCTGAGGGATGAGTTGCTATAACTAAGTCAACGGAGTCTCTTTTGTAATCGGTCATATATCTGCCGTTATATGTGAAAGCACCGTAAAGCTCAGCGGCGGTTATGAGATTTTCATAGGCATAGTGCGTAGTGGAAAAATCGACGAAATCATATACAGCTTCATCGTCGAAGCCGAGGTGCTGACGGGCGAACTCCATAGCCATAGGCACGCATACGGTGGAGCCGTCCATTTCGGGGAAGGTTCTGCCGATGCTGTACTGTCTTACCCATCCTTCATCATCGACTTCTTCGGCTATTTCACCGAGGGTGAAGGACGAGTTTTCGACGATTTTATGCCAGTTATCCTGCTTTTCGATTATCTGATTTATGGAGCCCCAGGAGGATGTGCGGTCTGCCGTTCCTACTATCATATCCTTATATTTGCGGTACAGGATTTCTGTGTTTGAAGCACTGAATATTAAACAGGCGCAGAGCACGACGGAGAGGGGAATAAGCTTATATCTCTTTAATCTTATGAAGTCGATAAGTAAAAAGCCTGACCTGAAGGCGAGAAAGAGAAGCGCATAGGTAAGAAGCGTGAAATAGAATGTAGGATAAATGAGCTCGACAGCAAGTGAAAAGAGAGTCAGAAACAGAACGCAGAAGAAAAATATATAAGGTTTGGCCTTGGTGATTTTTGAAATGATTATTTCAGCTATGTACATTATTGCAGAAAAGATGAAAAAGAGAAGGTATTCATCGTAAAAATTACTCATTAGCAATAAAGCACCAAAGGCATAAACGACGGTGAACAGTATAACTGCTGTTATTTTTCTGATTTTTTCTTTCTTCATATTATCAGCTCCTTTACAGTTATATGATAACGGATAAGGACAGATTTTACAACAGAAAAAGGGGAGATGTAAGAAAAACTTAAGATATGAATTTGTTTTATCAAATCTTGACCAACTTCTCTTTTCGTGCTATTATATTATGTAAATCGTTTTATATGAGAGGTGAAAGTATGATTACCCGTATAACCCACAGCACAGAGGAAACAGAGGCCTTTGCCGCATCGTTAGCAAAGTATCTCAGGGGCGGCACCGTAGTGGCATTTTTCGGCGGCCTCGGTATGGGTAAGACTGCCTTCACCCGCGGTCTTGCCCTGGGAATGGGTATCGACTGCCATGTTTCCAGTCCCACCTTCGCCATCGTCAATGATTACGGCGGAAATCCTCCCTTGGTGCATTTCGATATGTATAAGGTGGAGAGTTGGGACGACCTTTACTCCAGCGGCTTTTTTGACTATCTCGATATGGGTGCCGTATTGGCCGTGGAGTGGAGCGAAAACATCGAAAATGCTCTGCCCGAAGACACGGTCAGAGTTACCATAAAAAAGGGCGAAGATGAAAACAGCCGTATTATCACTGTGGAAGGAGTGGAATGTGATGAAGGTTTTAGCTATTGATACCAGTGCCGTATGTGCTTCTGCGGCTGTGACAGAGAACGGCAGGATTTTAAGTGAAAGCTCCGTCAATACGGGACTTACTCATTCACGCACTCTGCTGCCGATGATTGACAGCACCTTAAAAAATGCGGAAATTCAGCTTTCGGATATTGACTTTTTCGCCTGCAGTGTAGGCCCCGGCTCCTTTACGGGAGTGAGAATCGGTGTGGCGGCAGTCAAGGGACTCTGTGACGGTCTGGGTAAAAAAGCTATGCCCGTCTCTACTCTCGAGGCTCTCGCCTATAATCTCTCTGACAGAGACTGCATAGCGGTGCCTGTTATGGATGCCCGCTGTCAGCAGGTTTACTGTGCCGTATTTCTGAATGACAGCGGCACCGTGACAAGACTTATGGAGGACTCGGCTCTTAAAATAGATGATCTTGGCGAAAAGCTAAAGGAATATGAGGGTGAAATAATCTTTGTCGGTGACGGAGCAGAAATCTGTCATAAGGCACTGGGCTATAAAAAGGCGGGCGCATCCTCTGTTTATCAGAGAGGCTCCTCCGTTGCCTTTGCCGCCGAAAGTAATTACAGCGAGGACAGGCTTCTGTCGGGTGCTGAGATAATGCCGACCTATCTCCGTCTGCCTCAGGCTGAAAGAGAGCTTAAGGCCAAAGCTTTGAAAAAAGGGGAGGCTGACAATGGTTAAAGCCCTGAAAAATTTTATTAAAGGAACAGACCTGATAACCGTTCTTCTCTGCACGGCGCTTTCCGTTTTCGGTACCGTGGCAGTCAGCAGTGCTACCTTTGATGCCGATGCGGGCACATACATTTCCCGTGATACGAGAGTTATGATACTCGCCTTCGCTCTCGGCATAGTAGCCGCGTTCATTATCTCTGTTATTGATTACGATATTATACTTAAGCTGTGGCCGCTTATCGGAATTGCAGGAATAGGACTTATGCTTTCTCTTTTCGCTATCGGTGTTTCACCTGATGCGCGAAGCGATGCCATCTCCTGGATTAAGCTTCCCGGTAAGCTGTACTTCCAGCCCTCGGAGATAGTAAAAATAGGCTTTATCGTAACCTTTGCCTTTCATTTAAGCAAGGTTAAAAACGACATTTCCTCGCTTAAGACAGTTTTTTTCCTCTGCGTTCACGCTATGATACCCATTTTTCTCGTTGTGGCTACGGGCGATATGGGCTCGGCTCTTATTTTCGGTCTGATGTTTGTGGGTATGATGCTCGTTTCGGGTGTCCACTGGGCATATTTCCCTGCAGGAGGTCTTGTTATTGCAGCCGCTTCACCTGTTATCTGGCTGAAGGTTTTTGATAATATTCAGCGTAACCGAATACTGGCTCTGTTTAATCCTGATGCTTACCCCACAGAGATATATCAGCAGAATCAGGCACTTAAAGCCATACAAAACGGCGGCTTTACGGGTATGGGACTTTATCAGGGCGAGCTTACCCAGAGTACGCTTTTACCCGAAAAGCAGAATGATATGATTTTCTCTGCTGTCTGCGAGGAGCTTGGCTTTATCGGTGCGCTCGTTCTTTTGAGCCTTTTCCTTTTGCTTGCCATAAGAATCGTAGCCGTAGGTAAGCGTGCTAAAAATTTCGCCGCTGAAATGATGTGTTATGGAGTAGCCTTTATGCTTATCGCTCAGGCTGTTATCAATATCGGAATGTGTACCCGTCTTCTTCCTGTTATCGGTATCACGCTGCCCTTTATCAGTGCAGGCGGCTCATCCACGGTCTGTGTATATTTAGCCATCGGTCTTGTGCTCAGCGTTTATCGCTCCTCGGGTACTATCAGCTATGAAAACGACTACCGCTTTGCCAGAATAGCGAGGGAATATTAATTCATCCGGTGTATATACAAAAAATTATGTATAATGAATAATCCTCATTATTTTTCAACAAAAATGTGGAAAACTCTGTCAGTAAAGTTGAAAACTTTACAGTTTTTCACAGTTTAAAGTCCATTTAAAAGGTACGGATGTTAAATTATCCGCACCTTTTAACATTTTCGACTGTGTTTTCCACATAGTAAAGAAAAAACCTTTACAGTCTTATTTTTACTGTAAAGGTTTTTTGCTTTATGAATTTATATTACAGATTCTCACATATATCCGCCAGCTCCTGCATCGAAAGCTTTTCGGCTCTCACATTTACATCGAGTCCTGCCGCTGTAATAGCCTCTGCTACCGTATCCTTAGGGATCGACATACCGCTTGCTATGGAGTTTACTGCCGTCTTTCTTCTCTGGGCAAAGGCGGCCTTTACCATTTTAAAAAACTTCCTTTCGTCGCTCACCTTAACGGCAGGCTCCTTTCTGATATTCAGTCTTATAACCGTGCTGTCCACATTGGGTGCAGGCATAAAGGAGCCTCTTGACACATTGAAAAGGGTTTCGGGTACGGAGTAATAGTTGGTACACACAGTGATGGCACCCGAGTCTCTCGAGCCGACGGGAGTGCAGAGCCTGTCTGCCGCTTCTCTCTGTATCATAACCGTAACTGCCTCTATGGGGAGCTTGCTTTCTAAAAGGAGAGTGATTACCGGTGAAGTGATATAGTAGGGGAGGTTTGCACATACTACTACCTTCATTCCCTGAAACTTTTCCTCGATAAGAGCCTTCAGGTCTGTCTTCATAATGTCAGCGTTGATAATTTCGATGTTATCGAAATCTGCGAGGGTTTCGTCGAGAACAGGCAGAAGTCTCGTATCGAGCTCGATGCAGACCACCTTTTTCGCTCTCTTGGCAAGCTCAGCCGTAAGGACGCCTACACCTGCACCGACCTCTATGACACCTGTGTTTTCATCGGCACCGCACATTTCAGCCATACGGGGACAGACGGTGGGGTTGATGAGAAAGTTCTGTCCGAGAGCCTTGGAGAAATTGAAGCCGTGCTTTTCCATTACTCTTCTGATGACGGAAATATCTGATAAATTTTCCATAAAATTCATTCTCCTTATGCCAAAACTATTGAAAGTTGATTGTTTTTATTGTATAATTTGAAGGTAAACTTTTTATATATTATAAACGAGGTGAAGGAATATGTCAATTCTTGTTACAGGCGGTGCCGGTTATATCGGCTCACACACATGTATTGAACTTATCAAAGCAGGCTACGATGTAGTCGTAGTGGACAATTTCTACAACAGTAAAAGAGAAGCTCTCAAAAGAACGGCAGACCTTAGCGGTAAGCCTGTCACCTTTTATGAGTGTGACATCAGAGATGAAAAGGGCCTCGATAAAATTTTTAAGGCAGAGAAAATCGACGCAGTAATCCATTTCGCAGGACTTAAGGCTGTAGGTGAAAGCTGTCAGAAGCCTCTCGAATATTATGATAACAATATCGCAGGTACACTTGTTCTCTGTGATGTTATGAAAAAGAACGGCTGTAAAAAAATCGTTTTCAGCTCCTCTGCCACCGTTTACGGTATGAACAATGTGTCTCCTCTCAAGGAGTCTATGCCCACAGGCGGCACCACAAACCCCTATGGCACCACAAAGTTTATGATTGAGATAATCCTTTCCGACCTTTTCAAATCTGACAAGGAGTGGTCAATCTGTCTTCTCCGCTACTTCAATCCCATCGGTGCTCACGAAAGCGGCAGAATCGGCGAGGATCCCAACGGCATTCCCAATAATCTTATGCCCTTCATCACTCAGGTTGCCATCGGTAAGCGTGAATGTCTGAGCGTTTTCGGTGACGATTACGATACACACGACGGTACAGGTGTCAGAGACTATATCCATGTAGTTGACCTTGCCTCAGGTCATGTAAAGGCTCTTCAGAGAGTTCTTGGTAAAAGCGGTCTCGATGTTTATAACCTCGGTACAGGTACAGGCTACAGCGTTTTAGATGTGGTCAAGGCTTTCGAAAAGGCAAGCGGTGTAAAGATAAACTATAAAATCGCTCCTCGCCGTCCCGGTGACATAGCTGTATGCTATTCCGATCCCACCAAGGCTTATGAGGAGCTCGGCTGGAAGGCTGAAAGAGGCATCGAAGAAATGTGCGCCGACTCATGGAGATGGCAGAGTCAGAATCCTAACGGCTATCCGGACTGATAATGAATGCAGAACGCAGAATAGCGGTTAAGCAAATTAACAAAACAGACACGGTTGGGTACTCCTTCCGTGTCTGTATTTTATTATGCGGAGACGGAAGGGAAATGATTGTAATATATAAAAGTCTGTTAAGCCGTTAGGTAAGATTAATAGCTGTTTATGTTGACTTTTAGATAAAAAGTGATATAATTCTTTTGTAATGTAACTGAATAACTATCGGGCGGTTGGTGATATTGCTTCCGTAAAGGAGGTGATATTATGCCTGTGACTTTAACTATGCATATTGGCAGGTTTACTGTGACAATACATATTAAGTTAAAAGGTAACAACCGCCACTCGGCAAAGTGACGGTTGTTTAAAATATTTTTAAATCAAATCATAATCACTAACCGCTAAACGGTCAGTTCTTACAGCTACATTATATATAATCTCTCCCGATTTGTCAATAATAGGGAGAGATTTTTTCTTTAATTTACTTCGCCATTTTACTGTACAGATGCTTTTCCAGAAAAGCATCCACCACTGCCCAGTATTCCTCGGGGAACCAGATTGCAGAAACGGCATGCTCCGCACCGTGAACGATGTGCTTTTCCTTTACTGCGGCACAGGCATTAAAGACGGGCTCGAGATTTGAAATAAGAACAAAATCGTCTTTATCACCGTGGATGAAAAGAGTAGGAGTCTTTGACTTTTTCACCTGCTCTATACAGGAGGCCTTGCCCCAGAAAAAGCCGTTCATAATGCGGCACACTATGGCTGCGGGAGGCATTACAAGCTTTGGGGGAAGGTGATATTTTCTCTTACAGCGGTCGGTGAAAATATCCTTGACAGAGGTAAAGCCGCAGTCCTCGATAGCCGCCATAACATTTTCAGGTAATTTTTCACCTGTGGTCATCATGGTGGTGGCACCGCCCATAGAGGGGCCGTGAAGGATAATTTTTGCCTTGGGGTTTTCCTTTACGATGCTGTTTATCCAGTCAACCACATCCAGTCTGTCCATCCAGCCCATAGTGACATATTTGTGCTCACTGTTATTGTGGCCTCTGAGGTCGGGGATGAGGACATTGAAGCCTCTTTTGTAGTATTCTGAGCCGTAGGTACCCATTTCGCGGTTGACATTGGTCCAGCCGTGGAGAACTATGGCCCACACATTACTGTTTGAGGGGTTGCGGAATTCCACAGCGTGAAGGTTTTTGCCCTTGCGGTTTTTGATGATAACCTCCTGCTTGTATGTAGTGTCGAACCATTTGTAGCCCTTTTGCAGAGTGGGGTTATCGGCATTATTCTCGAAAAGACTGCCCTTACAGGGGATTTTATTGTCCTTTCTTTTTTTATTGCCTAAGGCGATAAAGAAAAATGCGAAGCCTAAGCCCATCCATATTACGAAAAGCACAGCGACGATTACGGCTAAAACCGTGAGAGTGATTTTTATTTCGTGAGGCATAATAAGCACCCTTTCATTATTGATGTTAACATATTATACACTCTATTTAAAGAAAAATCAAGAGAGGGGGACAGGTGCGGTTTCTTCCAGCTTACCCGCTACCTTATGAATGTATTCTTCACCGAGAGCGTTTGAATAGATAAGACTGAATTGAATTCCCTTCTCTGTCCAGTAACAGAATATATCACTTTGATTATTACAGTATAGCACATTGATGCCGTTAACTTCTATTTCTCTAACTTCTGCATCCTGACTGTCGAAAAGATAATTTGCGGATGATTTTGTTTGGTCAAAGTGGATGCGTAGTCCTATTTTGTTGGTGTAAATAAAATAAGCACTGGCTTCGTCTATTACGGTGAACTCTTTCATTTCACTATATCCTTCAGGCAAAGGAAGAATGTAATATTCTGTCATTCCTTCTTTGCCTCCGGCATAAGTTAATTCTGTGTGGTCCGAAAACACCCTGAAAAAGAAATCGAACACAGCTTCTCTTATTGCTTTAATGCTCAGTGAGGCGGTAAAGCTGAGGATGAGGGCAATTATAAACACAGCAACCCTTCTGCCTGTTTTCTGCATAGAGAGCCACAGAGAGTTTTCATAATTACGGATAAGCTTTTCCGTTTTCTTTTTGAATTTTCGGCTGAATTCATAGTCTATTTCCTTTTCAGACGGTATGGATTGTAACTGCTTTTCCTTGAAAAGAATTAATCCCGCTTTCAAAATGTCGTCATACTGTTTCTCTGTCATAATCAAACTCCTTTCTGAAAAATTCCAGAAACATTCGTCTTCCTCTCATAAGCTGCTGACGGACAGTGGTTTCCTTTCTGTTTAATTGCAGGGCTATTTCCTTGTCTGTCATATCTGCCGCAAATCGCAAATATAATACCTCACTGTAAAGGGGCGGCATTTTTTCCAGTATGGAGGCGGCGAGCTCTGCCGTTTCCTGTTCGAGCATTTCCTCCGCTGACCTGATATCCTCTAAGCTTAAACTTCCGTCGATGCTTATTACTTCGGCGGCTTTATTCTTTTTTATGTATTTCAGAGCCGCATTACGGGCGCAGGTCACGGCATAGGCTCTCATACCGTTTTCACTGAAGCCTTTTATTCTCGGAAAAATTTTTGCCATACCTAAGAAGGCATCGTGAACTGCATCCTCTGCCAGAGCATCATCCTGCAGGATTTCCTTTGCCGTGTACCACATCTGCTTCCTGTAGCCTTCATATATTTCCTGAAATTTTACTTTATCCTCTTCACTGTCGATGAGTGCTAAATATATTCCTATCATTTTGTCACCTATTCTTTCTCATATATGTAAATGCGAAAAATTCAGCTTTCGTTACAGCTTTTTCGAAAATATTATACCTGATATAAAAAATTTTTCAATATTCCCTGCTTTTGTGTAACAAAAGAACTTTTTTTATGCTTTAAGAGTATAGAAGATAAAAGTGAGAAGGAGGTGAAATAATGAAAATGACAGGCTTATCATAGAATAAGTCTGTCAACAGATGATTATATTGTTAATATGTTTTAAGACAAAACTCCGCTCGAGCTGCAGGTAAGAGTAATGGTTCTTTCGATGGTTTTCACAGGTATTCCTAATGCATATCGCTTTGCTGTTACATCTCCCGTGGCTGTGTTACCGCTTTTTGAGGCGGTAGCAGAGGTAATTTTCCAGCTATCGTCAAATATTTCGTATGTAATACTTGAGGCGGTACAGGTGGCTCTGCTTCCCGTGTAAGTAAAGGTGCCTCTGAGTGTGGCAGACCATAATATTTCATCGTTTGAGTTATAAAATTCAAATTTTTTTTGTCCGGTTTTTGTATTAGTTGCACGGCTTATGATGACTTCTTCTGTAATAGTCTCCGTAATGTAATATCCGTTTTCTGTTGCTATGATAGCTTTTTTAAAGTCGGGGATTGATGTGGCGAATGCATTAATATTTAATGAAAAAAGCAGTATTAGTACAGACGCTAATGATATAATAATTCTTTTCATAATAACATACCTCTTTAGAATGGTTCTGTCAATAAATCTTCAGTTATTTCAACTGCGGGATACTCTATACCGTATCCGCGAAAGTCAATGTGAGCATCAATAAAAACAGCCATAAGAAACACAGCAAGCATAAGAAGTGCGATAATAAGTGCAGTCATTATAATTCTATTGGTACTTACAGCTTTTTTCAGTTTTTTAGGGTCAGCCTGACCTAGATATGTTTTTGCGGTTTCTTCCGGTGAGCCGAAATGTTCATAAATCTGACCTATGTCACTTATTCCGTTGTTTTCCGCGTATTCGTAAATAGACTCTTCTATTTCTGCTGTTATGATTTTTTTTAGCTTTGAGTCACATATCAGAAAATTTTTAGTTTGTGCCAGATATGTTTTAATGTCTTTTTCGATAGTGTGCATAAAGTCTCCTACTTTTGATTTAAATTTATTCGTTTACAGTAGTGTTCTTTTTTAAGGGTATAACATTGGTTTCTTTGTTTCTGTCGAGAAGTAAGGCTATACCTAAATTCACTTCATCATATTCGTGTGTGATTTTTTTCAGATACTCTCTGCCTGCTTCCTCTAAGTGGTAATACCGTCTCGTTCTTTTTTTCCCGACGAGCTTTGTATATGTTGTGATGTAACCCGCTTCGACAAGTCTGTAAAGAATAAGATAAAGGGAACCCTCAAGCATAGTGAATCTGCCTTCGCTTGTTTCGTCCATAATTGTTGTCATCTGATAACCGTACATATCTTCTTTGCTCAAAAGATAGAGTGCAACGAGCTCGGTGCAGCCTCTTTTGAAATTTTCCGTGTTCTGACTCATACTGTATTTACCTCTGAAATATTTATTGTTTATATGATAGCAAAAAAAATATTATATGTAAATAATTTTACAGTAAATATATTGTTGACAAAACAAAAGGGGTATGATAGTATATATTTACAGCAAATGCTTTTATTAGAGAAGGTGATACCGATGTAGTGAAAATTAAAAAGTGTTTAAATTCAAAAAAATACCATTGAAAAGGAGTAAAAACAATGAAAAAATTAGTAAGCCTATTATCAACATTTTTAATCGTTTTAACGGTTATGTGTAATATAAATATTTTCGCCAGTGCGGCTGTTTCCGTAACGACAGTAAGCAAATCACATCTGAAAACAGTTTTTTCCGTTCCTAATTACAGATATGACACTGCACTTTGTACAAATATCGGAGGTATCTCTGTAGGTACTGCAAACAACAGACTTTTCGTAGTAAAATCAAACTCTACCACCGAACGCAGGTCTACTTTGTATTATTATAATAACATTTATAACGAAGCTTTCAAAACAGGCACCAAGAAGCCGAAGAGAATAGTTTTTACCGATTTTATTTTAGGTCACGCAAATGCTATGGCTATTGATGACAGAAATGTTTATGTTACTGCATGGGGTAAAAAAGACGGTACGGACACCAATGCTTTAGTGCAGATTTCCAGAAAAGCCGTAACCTATCTCGATGACGGTGATGTGGTAAGTCTTACAAATAAAACCGTAAAAGACGGTGACGGAAATATAATTAATGTTTATAATGTATATGAGCCTGAATTTGAGGATGGTACACCGTATACGGGACACATTCATGCCATTACACGGTATTCTTACGATAAAACGAACAATATAACAAAGTTTATTATAAATTACAGTTATTCTACTGACAGAAAAACACTTAAGTATACCATTGCTACACTTAAAAACGGCAGATTCACTGTTTCAACCAGTCCTGACGATATGTTCACCGTTCAGAATCCGAAGGCCAATGTTACTATGCAGGATATTTTTTACGATTCATCATACGGAATGTTGATACCTGTATGGAACAGCGGCACATCAAATTATGTTCTTTGTGTAGACATCAGAGGACTTAAAACACAGGGTAAGACCAGTCCGCTTGTTTTAGAACCTTATAAAATTTTGGGTATAAGCAGAACGAGTGATGATACCGACACCTTAACTAAATATGAGATGGAATCAATAGCTCTGGTAAAGAAAAATGCAGACAAGGAATCCGCTCCATTCAGACTTGTTTTTTCCTGCAATAAAGCGGATGCCGAGGGTGTAGGCTGTGATGCAATCGAAGAGGTTACACCTTTAAGTACATATCTTACAAAACTCTGATTCTTACTATTATATTAAGTTAATCGTTCACTTGTTGACTTTTCGTGATTCCGAAACTACAATAAAAGAACACAGCAAATTTTTATAAGGAGAAATTAAAATGAAAAAGATAATAATGTTTTTGAGTACGGTTATTATGACCCTTTTACTTTTCACCTTCGGGGCAAGTGCTCTGAACACAGACCGGCCTTATGCTGAAAGTGACACGGTAAAGATAATCGATAATGTGGTTTATGCTCTTAATGAAGACGGAAAGAGCTACTATGTAGAGGATTATTTTGCTACTCAGGAGGCTGCCGAAAAAGCCACAGAGATTAAAATCGTAAGTGAAATCGGCGGTATTCCTGTAACGATGATTAATGTCTGGAAGGAAGATGACCTCAATCTCGACAGTCCGAGAATGGAGTCATTACCGAACATTAAAAAGATTACCGTCCCTGAGGGTATCGAGGAAATTTGTGTCGGAGCCTTTAGCTCTCTTGACGGTGTGAAAACTGTCAAACTTCCCTCCACCGTAAAGAAAATATGGTATGCAGCCTTCTTTAAGGCTGATTCTCTCGAAAAGGTAAACATTCCCTCTAAGGTGACGGTTATCGAGCGCGGAATGTTTCAGGGCTGTGAGAAGCTTAAGAGCGTGAAAATCGAGGGTAAGGTAAAAACCATCGAATCTGATGCTTTTTACGGCTGTAAAGCTCTCAGCAAAATCTCTCTGCCGAAAA